>NZ_JBHYXD010000069.1:0-24863 GCF_042751995.1 Streptomyces sp. NPDC059371
CCCCTCCCGCCGGGCGGCCGGGTCCCCCCCACACACGCCCCCCCCCCCCCCGCGCCCCCGGCGGGGCGCCCCCACCCCCCCGCCCCCCCCCCGGGCCGGGGGGGGACGGGCGCTTCGTCCGTTCGGCCCGCTCCGAGCGGGTCAGGCCCGCGAGCGGTGTGCCACGTAGGCGAGGGTGCCCAGCAGCAGCCTGGCCGGGGGCGGCTTCGGGGCGGAGTCGAGAGCGGGGGAGCGCAGCCAGCGGACCGGGCCGAGTCCCGCGCGGTCGGAGGGCGGGGCGGTGATGAACGTGCCCGGGCCGAGGCCGTGCAGGTCGAGGGAGGCGTCGTCCCAGCCCATGCGGTAGAGCAGCTCGGGAAGTTCGGCGGCGGAACCGGGGGACACGAAGAAGTGGGCGCGGCCGTCCGGGCCGGCCGTCACGGGACCGAGCGGCAGGCCCATGCGTTCCAGCCGGACGAGCGCGCGGCGCCCGGCCGCCTCGGCGACCTCGATGACGTCGAAGGCCCGGCCGACCGGCAGCATCACCGCGGCGCCCGGGAAGCCCGCCCAGACGCCGGTCGCCTCGTTCAGTGTGGTGCCCGCCGGGATCGTGGGGGCGAAGGCCAGGGGGTGCGCACCCGGCGCTGGGCAGTCGGCCCGGCCGCACGAGCACGCCCCCGCGGCGGCTCGGGCACCCGGGACCACGTCCCATCCCCACAGTCCGGTGAACGCGGCGACGGCGCCGCCCTCCGACGAGCGGCCGCGGCGACGAGCACCGGTCCGGATGTCGCGCATCGCCCGACTACTGCCGATCGTGAAGCCCATGCCCCCTCCAACGGGTCCGGTGCGCCCGTGGTTACGTGACGGAACCGGATTGTCACCCTCTGTTCCTGCCTGCCCGGTTTCACGCGATCCAGACAGCGCCTTGTCGCGCATGGGGTGGTGTGTTCGGCTCCGTGCGCCCTGGAGTGCGCTTCTCCGCCCACCCTTGGTCGTTCTGTGTCAAGTGAATCGCGAGCAGGGCGACTGGAGTTCATTCGAAGGGGTGGCGAATGGTGGCGTTTCACGGATCGCCATGGCTGGACGCGTGATCGTAGGATTACTTTGAGTGCACGAGTCCTGGGGTTTTGTTTACTCGCGAGTATGCCAAGGGCAAGCAGGGTTCCCGTTCGAAGGGTGAGAACTACCGGACGCGCGGCCGCGTTTACGGGCATTCTGATAGGGCTTGGCGCAGAGCGGCGACAAGTGGTCTCGGGGAGTGGGGGCGTTCCAGTGGGCGGCAACGGCGGAGGCGGGACGAACGCTGACAGGCGCCCCAACGAGCTGCTCGGCTCGTGGTTCGTGCGCAGTGGCTGGTCGAAGGGCGAGCTGGCGCGCCAGGTGAACCGCAGGGCCCGCCAGTTGGGGGCCAACCACATCTCGACGGACACCTCGCGGGTGCGCCGCTGGCTGGACGGGGAGAACCCGCGCGAGCCGATCCCGCGGATCCTGTCGGAGCTGTTCTCCGAGCGGTTCGGCTGTGTCGTCGCCGTGGAGGACCTCGGTCTGCGCGCCGCCCACCAGGCGCCCTCCGTGTCCGGCATCGACCTCCCGTGGACCGGCCCCCAGACCGTCGCGCTCATCAGCGAGTACTCGCGCAGCGACCTGATGCTGGCCCGGCGCGGCTTCCTCGGCAGTTCGCTGGGGCTCTCCGCGGGCCCGGCCCTCATCGAGCCCATGCAGCGCTGGCTCGTGCCCACCCCGTCGGCGGCGTACGAGCCGGCCGAACCGCCGGCCTCCACGCGCCGCGGCGGCAGGCTCTCCCAACCGGAGCTGGACCTCCTGGAGTCCACCACCGTGATGTTCCGTCAGTGGGACGCGCAGTGCGGCGGCGGACTGCGACGCAAGGCCGTCGTCGGGCAGTTGCACGAGGTGACCGACCTCCTCCAGGAGCCGCAGACCGCCGCCACCGAGAAACGCCTGTTCAAGGTCGCAGCCGAACTGGCCGAGCTGGCGGGCTGGATGAGTTACGACGTGGGCCTCCAGCCCACCGCGCAGAAGTACTTCGTGCTCGCCCTGCACGCCTCGAAGGAGGCGGGCGACAAGCCGCTCGGCTCGTACATCCTCTCCAGCATGAGCCGTCAGATGATCCACCTCGGGCGACCCGACGACGCGCTGGAACTGATCCACCTCGCCCAGTACGGCAGCCGTGACTGCGCGAGCCCGCGCACCCAGTCGATGCTGTATGCGATGGAGGCCCGCGCCTACGCCAACATGGGCCAGCCCGGAAAGTGCAAGCGGGCCGTCCGCATGGCCGAGGACACCTTCGCCGACGTGCACGAGTGGGACGAGCCGGACCCCGACTGGATCCGCTTCTTCTCCCGGGCCGAGCTGTACGGCGAGAACTCGCACTCCTACCGTGACCTCGCCTACGTCGCCGGGCGCAGCCCCACGTACGCCTCCATGGCCGAGCCCCTGATGCAGAAGGCGGTCGACCTCTTCGGCAAGGACTCCGAGCACCAGCGGTCGTACGCGCTCAACCTCATCGGGATGGCCACCGTGCACCTGCTGCAGCGTGAGCCCGAGCAGAGTGCCGTCCTGGCCAAGGAAGCCCTGAGGATCGGCAGGAAAGTGCGCTCCGAGCGCGTCAACACTCGTATCCGAAAGACGGTCGACACCGCCGTCCGCGACTTCGGGGATCTCGCCGAGGTCATCGACCTCACCGACCAGCTCGCCGTCGACCTGCCCGAGACCGCCGAGGCGGTTTGACCCAAGGCCGCCGAGGCGGCCCCGCCCAGTGCTCCGGCCGCGGCCGGTCGTCCCTGAACTGCCCGACTCGGCTCCCCCATGCCAGGTCATCGGACGACCGGACGTGGCCGGTTCCGCTGTATGCGGCCTCCGCCGGCGGCCGCTGTATGCGGCGCCCGCCGGCGCCGCTCGCGCCGCCCCGGCCCGACCCCGCGAAAATGCCCCACACGGTGGTCACGTCCCCGCGCGCCCAGAGCGCCGCGAGCGTTCCCCCGGAGATTGCGTCACGATAACGATCGCTTCGACCGCAATCAGGCAGTTCATGAACGTGTAACACACAGAGCGCCTTCGTCACTGGTGCGAAACATCGAGGGGCGTCCACGGAAACCGCGCTGCGTCAATCTCATGGCGCATAACCGGCCCACCCCTCACGACCACTCAGGCTTCGCCCGCACGGGGCCGTACCAACGACGAGGAGACGCCGATGGCACCAGCCATCACCCTTGCCGCAGAGGCACCCAAGCTGTCTGCCGCAAACACAGGGTTCATGCTCATCTGTTCCGCCCTCGTGCTCATCATGACGCCGGGCCTCGCCTTCTTCTACGGAGGCATGGTCCGCGTCAAGAGCACGCTCAACATGCTGATGATGAGCTTCATCAGCATGGGGATCATCACCATCCTGTGGGTGCTGTACGGCTTCTCGCTCGCCTTCGGCACGGACAAGGGATCGTTCATCGGCTGGACCTCCGACTGGGTCGGCCTCAGCAACATCGGTCTGACGGAACTCTGGCCCGGATACACCATCCCGGTCTTCGTCTTCATGGTCTTCCAGCTCATGTTCGCGATCATCACGCCCGCGCTGATAAGCGGTGCCCTCGCGGACCGGGTGAAGTTCACCGCGTGGTCGATCTTCATCACGCTGTGGGCCACACTCGTCTACTTCCCGGTCGCCCACTGGGTGTGGGGCACCGGCGGCTGGGCCTTCGACCTCGGCGTGATCGACTTCGCCGGCGGTACGGCGGTCCACATCAACGCGGGTGCCGCGGCGCTCGGCGTGATCCTGGTCATCGGCAAGCGCGTCGGCTTCAAGAAGGACCCGATGCGCCCGCACAGCCTTCCGCTGGTGATGCTCGGCTCCGGTCTGCTGTGGTTCGGCTGGTTCGGCTTCAACGCCGGCTCGTGGCTCGGCAACGACGACGGCGTCGGCGCGCTGATGTTCGTCAACACGCAGGTCGCCACCGCGGCCGCCATGCTCGCCTGGCTCCTCTACGAGAAGATCCGGCACGGCGCGTTCACCACGCTGGGCGCCGCCTCCGGCGCGGTCGCCGGTCTGGTCGCCATCACCCCGTCCGGTGGCGCGGTCTCCCCGCTCGGCGCCATCGCGGTCGGTGCCATCGCCGGTGTCCTGTGCGCCATGGCCGTCGGCCTGAAGTACAGGTTCGGCTACGACGACTCCCTGGACGTCGTCGGTGTCCACCTCGTCGGCGGTGTCATCGGCTCCCTGCTCATCGGCCTCTTCGCCAGCGGCAAGGGCCAGTCGACGGTCGAGGGCCTCTTCTACGGCGGCGGCCTGACCCAGTTCTGGAAGCAGTGCGCCGGCGTCTTCGCCGTCCTCGGCTACTCCCTGGTCGTCTCCGCGATCCTCGCCTTCGTCATCGACAAGACCATCGGCATGCGGGTCACCGAGGACGAGGAGATCGCCGGCATCGACCAGGCCGAGCACGCCGAGACCGCATACGACTTCAGCGGTGCCGGTGGTGGCGCCGCCCGGACCGCCGTGCCCGCCCCGGCCGACACGGACGCCAAGAAGGTGGACGCATGAAGCTCATCACCGCCGTCGTGAAGCCCCACCGGCTCGACGAGATCAAAGAGGCACTGCAGGCCTTCGGCGTCCACGGACTGACGGTCACCGAGGCGAGCGGCTACGGTCGGCAGCGGGGACACACCGAGGTGTACCGCGGCGCCGAGTACACGGTCGACCTCGTCCCCAAGATCCGCATCGAGGTGCTGGTCGAGGACGACGACGCCGAACAGCTCGTCGACGTCGTCGTCAAGGCGGCCCGCACCGGCAAGATCGGTGACGGCAAGGTGTGGTCCGTCCCGGTCGACACGGCCGTCCGGGTCCGCACCGGCGAGCGCGGCCCCGACGCGCTCTGACGGACCGGCCCGCACGAAGAGGAAAGACAGGAGTCGCTGGGTGACGAGTACCAACACGCGAGTGGAAGCAGAGGACTCGGGACCCAGCGGCTACGCGGCGGCCCGGCTGCGCCTCCTCCAGGAGGGGGCGCGGTCCGGGCCGCCGCGCCGTACCGCCCTCGCGGAACTGACGGACGACTGGCTGACCGGCCTGTTCACCGCCGGATCCCAGGGCCTGCGCGGAGTCTCCCTCATCGCCGTCGGCGGCTACGGCCGCGGCGAGCTCTCCCCGCGCAGCGACCTCGACCTGCTCCTCCTGCACGACGGCAGCGACCCCGGCGCCGTCGCCGCCCTCGCCGACCGCGTCTGGTACCCCGTCTGGGACCTGGGCCTCGATCTCGACCACTCGGTCCGTACCCCGGCCGAGGCCCGCAAGACCGCCGCCGACGACCTCAAGGTCCAGCTCGGCCTCCTCGACGCCCGCCACATCGCCGGCGATCTCGGCCTCACCGCCGGACTGCGCACGGCCGTCCTCGCCGACTGGCGCAACCAGGCGCCGAAGCGACTGCCCGAGCTCCAGGAACTGTGCGCGGAGCGCGCCGAACGCCAGGGCGAACTCCAGTACCTCCTCGAACCCGACCTGAAGGAAGCCCGCGGCGGACTGCGCGACGCCACCGCGCTGCGCGCCGTCGCCGCCTCCTGGCTCGCGGACGCACCCCGCGAAGGCCTCGCGGACGCCCGCCGCCGGCTCCTGGACGTCCGCGACGCCCTGCACCTCGCCACCGGCCGCGCCACCGACCGCCTCGCCCTCCAGGAACAGGACCAGGTCGCCGCGGAACTCGGACTGCTGGACGCCGACACCCTCCTGCGCCAGGTGTACGAGGCCGCGCGCGTCGTGTCGTACGCCAGCGACGTCACCTGGCGTGAAGTCGGACGCGTCCTGCGCTCGCGCGCCGTACGACCCCGGCTGCGCGCCATGCTGGGCGGCGGCAAGCCCGTCGCCGAACGGTCCCCGCTCGCCGAGGGCGTGGTCGAACAGGACGGCGAGGTGGTGCTCGCCCGCGCCGCCCGGCCCGAGCGCGACCCTGTGCTCCCGCTGCGCGCCGCGGCCGCCGCCGCGCAGGCGGACCTCCCGCTGTCCCTGCACGCCGTACGGCGCATGGCGGCCGCCGTACGTCCCCTCCCCACACCCTGGCCCGCCGAGGCACGCGAACAGCTCGTCACCCTCCTCGGCTCGGGCCGCCCGACCATCGAGGTCTGGGAGGCACTGGAGGCCGAAGGACTCATCACCCGCCTGCTGCCCGACTGGGAGCGGGTGCGCTGCCGGCCCCAGCGCAACGCCGTCCACATCTGGACCGTCGACCGCCACCTCATCGAGACGGCCGTCCGCGCCTCCGAACTGACCCGCCGCGTCGGCCGCCCCGACCTCCTCCTCGTCGCCGCCCTCCTCCACGACATCGGCAAGGGCTGGCCCGGCGACCACTCCGTCGCCGGCGAGATCATCGCCCGGGACGTGGCCGCCCGCATCGGCTTCGACCGCGTGGACGTGACGGTGCTCGCCACCCTCGTACGCCACCATCTGCTGCTCGTCGACACCGCGACCCGCCGTGACCTGGAGGACCCGGCCACCGTCCGCTCCGTCGCCGAGGCCGTCGGATCGCAGGGCACCCTGGAACTGCTGCACGCGCTCACCGAGGCGGACGCGCTGGCCACCGGGCCCGCCGCCTGGTCCTCCTGGCGCGGCTCCCTCGTCGCCGACTTGGTCAAACGGGTCTCGGCCGTGCTCTCCGGGGACGCTCCCGAGGAGCCCGAGGCCGCCGCGCCGACCGCCGAGATGGAACGCCTCGCGATCGAGGCGTACCGCACGGGCGGGCCCGTCCTGGCCCTGCGCGCGCAGACGGAACCCGTCGACACCGATGCCGAACGCGCCGCCGCCCCGGCCGATCCGGAACCGCTCGGCGTGGAGCTCCTCATCGCCGTCCCCGACCAGCCCGGCGTGCTCCCGTCGGTCGCCGGCGTCCTTGCCATGCACCGGCTGACCGTCCGCACCGCCGAGCTGCGCGCCCTGGACCTGCCCGACGGTGTCGACGGCTCGGTGCTGCTGCTCAACTGGCGCGTCGCCGCCGAGTACGGCTCCCTGCCGCAGGCCGCCCGGCTGCGCGCCGACCTCGTACGCGCCCTCGACGGCTCCCTCGACATCAGCGCCCGCCTCGCCGAACGCGACGCCGCCTACCCGCGCCGCCGTGGCGTCGTCGCGCCCCCCGCGCGCGTCACCGTCGCGCCGGCGGCGTCCCGCCTGGCCACGGTCATCGAGGTCCGCGCCCATGACGCCCCGGGCCTGCTGCACCGCATCGGGCGGGTCCTGGACAGGGCGCGGGTGCGGGTACGGAGCATGCACGTCTCCACGCTCGGCGCGAACGCCGTGGACGCCTTCTACGTGACGGGCACGAAGGGGGAACCCCTGCCGGGGGAGGAGGCGGCCTCGGTGGCACGGGCGGTGGAGGAGGCACTGCGAGCCTGACCTCACCGCCCTCGGCCCGGCGCCACGTCCGCGTGGATCCTGGCCCGCGCTCGTCCCGCGCGGCCGTCGGGCCCGTTCGTTCCGCGCGGAGAGCGGATGTGATCTCCGCGACGCGGGGAGCCGTCCCGTCGCCCGAAGCCGGTCCGGTGGGGCCCTGGGCCGCGTCCCCGCCCGTCGAATGCGGTGTGCGGGGACGAATCGCTTGCGGGGACAGATACCCTGGAGGGCAGCCCGAAACGACCCCGACTCCGAGGACCGAAGCCACCGTGTTCGATACCCTCTCCGACCGCCTCAGCGCGACGTTCAAAAACCTCCGCGGCAAGGGGCGCCTCAGTGAGGCGGACATCGACGCCACGGCACGCGAGATCCGCATCGCGCTCCTCGAAGCCGATGTCGCCCTGCCCGTCGTCCGCACGTTCATCAAGAACGTCAAGGAACGGGCCATGGGCAGCGATGTCTCCCGGGCCCTCAACCCCGCCCAGCAGGTCCTGAAGATCGTGAACGACGAGCTCGTCACGATCCTCGGCGGTGAGACCCGCCGTCTCCGGTTCGCCAAGAACCCGCCCACCGTGATCATGCTCGCGGGCCTCCAGGGCGCGGGCAAGACCACGCTCGCCGGAAAGCTCGGCAAGTGGCTCAAGGACCAGGGTCACTCCCCGATCCTCGTCGCCGCCGACCTCCAGCGCCCGAACGCGGTGAACCAGCTCAGCGTCGTCGCCGAGCGCGCGGGCGTCGCCGTCTACGCCCCCGAGCCGGGCAACGGCGTCGGCGACCCGGTCAAGGTCGCCAAGGACTCCATCGAGTTCGCGAAGGCCAAGGTCCACGACATCGTGATCGTGGACACCGCCGGCCGCCTCGGCATCGACCAGGAGCTGATGCAGCAGGCCGCGGACATCCGCGACGCCGTCAGCCCCGACGAGATCCTCTTCGTCGTCGACTCGATGATCGGCCAGGACGCGGTCAACACCGCCGAGTCCTTCCGCGACGGCGTCGGCTTCGACGGCGTGGTGCTCTCCAAGCTCGACGGTGACGCCCGCGGTGGTGCCGCCCTGTCGATCCGGCAGATCACCGGCAAGCCGATCATGTTCGCCTCGAACGGCGAGAAGCTCGACGACTTCGACGCGTTCCACCCTGACCGGATGGCCTCCCGCATCCTCGACATGGGTGACCTCCTCACCCTGATCGAGCAGGCGGAGAAGACGTTCAGCCAGGAAGAGGCCGAGAAGATGGCCTCCAAGCTGGCGTCCAAGAAGGGCCAGGACTTCACCCTGGACGACTTCCTGGCCCAGATGGAGCAGGTCCGGAAGATGGGCAGCATCAGCAAGCTGCTCGGCATGCTCCCGGGCATGGGCCAGATCAAGGACCAGATCAACAACCTGGACGAGCGGGACGTCGACCGGGTCGGCGCGATCATCAAGTCGATGACCCCGGGCGAGCGCCAGGACCCGACGATCATCAACGGCTCGCGCCGCGCCCGTATCGCCAAGGGTTCCGGCGCCGAGGTCAGCGCGGTCAAGGGTCTGGTCGAGCGCTTCTTCGAGGCCCGCAAGATGATGTCCCGCATGGCCCAGGGCGGCGGGATGCCGGGCATGCCGGGGATGCCGGGCATGGGCGGCGGCCCCGGCCGCGCCAAGAAGAAGCCGAAGCAGGCCAAGGGCAAGCAGCGCTCCGGCAACCCGATGAAGCGCAAGCAGCAGGAGGAAGAGGAGGTGGCCCGCCGCGAGGCGGGCGCCCAGGGCGGCAACGCCTTCGGCCTCCCGCAGCAGGGCACCCAGGACGACTTCGAGCTGCCGGACGAGTTCAAGAAGTTCATGGGCTGACGCTCCTGGACCGACCTCCCGTCCCGTACGGGAGCCCCGTCGTGACGCCCACTGGGGGCGCCTCTCACCGCGAGAGGCGCCCCCAGTGGCATGACCGCGGGTGCCGGTGTCCGCCATCTGTCGTAACGTCCCCTTATGAGCAACCCAGTGCCGCCGCGCAAGGCACCGGACCAGCCGTGGCGTACCGAGGGCACGCCACCCGAGCCGACGCCGCCGCCGGGCGGCCGGCGGAAGCTGCCGGGCGGCTGGTGGAGCCTGGCCCTGGCCGCGCTCATCGTGTTCCTGATCGCCAACCTGGTGCTGTCCTTCTACAACCAGGGCAACGAACCGACGATCTCGTACACGGAGTTCAGCCGGCAGGTCGACGACGGCAACGTCACCAAGATCTACGCCAAGGGTGACGCGATCCAGGGGCAGCTCAAGACCTCGCAGGAGAAGCCCGACGGCGACGGGAAGTACACCAAGTTCAAGACCCAGCGACCGGTCTTCGCCGGCGACAAGCTGTGGGACAACCTGCAGAAACACGACGTCACGGTGACCGCCTCGCCGGTGGTCCAGGAACGCAGTTTCCTGTTCAACCTGCTGATCTCGCTCGCCCCGATGATCCTGCTCGTCGTCCTGTGGATCTTCATCGCCCGGCGGATGGGCTCCGGCATGGGCGGCGCGGGCGGCATGCTCGGCCGCAAGACGCCGCCGAAACCGGTCGAGCTGGTGCCCGGCGGCAAGCGCACCACGTTCTCGGACGTGGCCGGCATCGACGAGGTGGCCGGCGAGGTCGACGACGTCGTGGACTTCCTCAAGAACCCCGACGCGTACCGCAGGATGGGCGCCAAGATGCCGCGCGGCGTGCTGCTGGCCGGCCCGCCCGGCACGGGCAAGACCCTGCTCGCACGGGCCGTCGCGGGCGAGGCGGGTGTCCCGTTCTTCTCCGCCTCCGCCTCCGAGTTCATCGAGATGATCGTGGGCGTCGGCGCCTCGCGCGTGCGCGAACTGTTCGCCGAGGCCCGCAAGGTGGCACCCTCCATCATCTTCATCGACGAGATCGACACCATCGGACGGTCACGGTCGGGCGGCTCCGCCATGGGCGGCCACGACGAGCGCGAGCAGACGCTCAACCAGATCCTCACCGAGATGGACGGCTTCTCCGGCTCGGAGGGCGTCATCGTCATCGCCGCCACCAACCGCGCGGACATCCTGGACCCGGCGCTCACCCGGCCCGGCCGCTTCGACCGTGTCGTCAACGTCTCGCCCCCCGACCGCGCCGGCCGGAAGGCGATCCTGGAGATCCACACCCGCGAGATCCCGCTCGCCGAGGACGTGGACCTGACCCAGGTGGCCCGTACGACCCCGGGCATGACCGGCGCCGACCTCGCCAACCTCGCGAACGAGGCGGCCCTCCTCGCCGTCAAGCGCAAGCAGACCGAGGTGACCCGGAGCGACCTCTCCGAAGCGCTCGAAAAGGTCCAGCTCGGTGCCGAACGCTCCCTCGTCATGCCCTACGAGGAACGCCGCCGCACCGCGTACCACGAGAGCGGCCACGCCCTCCTCGGGATGCTGCGGCCCGGCGCCGACCCCGTCCGCAAGATCACCATCGTTCCGCGCGGCCGCGCGCTCGGCGTCACGCTCTCGACACCGGACGCGGACCGGTACGCGTACACCGAGGAGTATCTGCGCGGCCGGATCATCGGCGCCCTCGGCGGCATGGCCGCCGAGCACGTCGTCTACGACGTCATCACCACGGGTTCGGAGAACGACCTGGAACAGGTCACCAACCTCGCACGGGGCATGGTGGCCCGCTGGGGCATGAGCGAACGCGTCGGCCGGCTGTCGGCGCTGCCCAACGACACCCAGCAGGCCTACGGCCTCGCGGCGGCCCCGGGCACCCTCGACTCGATCGACCACGAGATGCGCCGCATCGTCGACGAGTGCTACGAGGAGGCCTGCCAGAAGCTCCGCGACCACCGGGGGCAGCTCGACGCCCTGGCGGAGGCGCTTCTCGCGAACGAGACGCTGGAGGAGGCCGAGGCCTACCGGATCGCCGGGGTGCCCCGGACGACCAAGGAGGTGTGACCCCGGCGCCCGGGCCCGCACCCAAGCCACCGCACCCAAGCCACCGCACCCAAGCCACCGCGCTCCCGCAGCCGGGATCCGGCGTGAGGGGCCGTGCCGGTACATCGATGCCCGCCACCACCACGCACACCCGCACCCGCCACCACCACGCACCACCCGCACCCGGCAACGCGCGCGAGGGGACGTGCCGGTACATCGATGCCCGCCACCACCACGCACCACCCGCACCCGGCAACGCGCGTGAGGGGACGTGCCGGTACATCGATGCCCGTCGCCACCGACGCCCACCCCTCACCCAACGGCGACGGGCTGATGCACCGGCACGGCCCCGACCCACCCACCGGTGTCAGGGCGTACGGGCGATCAGATACCGGAACACGTTCGGCATCCAGACGGTCCCGTCCCGCCGCAGATGAGGATGCAGCGCCTCCTCCACCTCCTTGTCGACCTGCGCCTGGTCGGTGGCATCGACCGCGGCGTCGAAGAGCCCCGTGGAGAGCAGCCCGCGTACGGCACTGTCCACATCGGCGTAGCCGAACGGGCAGGCCACACGCCCCGAGCCGTCCGGCCGCAGTCCGGCCCGCTGGGCCACCTCCTCCAGGTCGTCCCGGCGGGCGGCACGCCAGCTCGCCGCGCCGCGCAGGGGATCGGCCAGTTTCGTGGCCACCCGCAGCACGGCCGAGGTGGTGCACCGCTCCGGCGGCCCCCACCCGACGAGCACCACGGGCGTTCCCCGGACCGCGAGCGGCGCCGCCTCCGCGAGCTGCGCACCGAGCCCCTCGGAGTCGCCGGCCACGCACCCGATCGGTTCGAACGCGGTCACCAGGTTGTACGCCGGCGTTCCCTCCACCACCGTGTCCCGGGGGGATCCGGACACGATCCGGGCCATGGCGCGCGGGCCCGTGTCCCGTTCGGACGGCAGCAGACGTTCCCGTGCGAGGGCCAGCCGTCCGGGCGACGAGGAGTCGACACCCGTGACCGCGGCGCCGCGGGAGCCGGCCATCAGCAGGGCGAGCCCCGACCCGCAGCCGAGCCCGAGCAGCCGTGTCCCGCCGCCCACTTCGAGCCGCTCGTAGACGGCCTCGAAGAGCGGCACCAGCATCCGCTCCTGGATCTCGGCCCAGTCACGCGCGCGTGCACCCCGGTCCGAGCGGGGCGGTGGGCCCGCGTGAGGAAGGTGCTGCCGCACGAGCGTAGGTGTCATCGAAAGTGCCCCAATCCGCCGAGAGTTGCCGCCGGGCCCCCTTCCTCCGCCCCCGCGCGCGAGGCCCGCACTCCCCCCGTATGTCAGGTAACTCCGCCCTCGACGTGCCGTCCAGGGGTCTCGGGGGCCCGTTTACGGCCCGGCCGCGAAAGGCGCAAGAATTCACATACCGGCAACGTGGGCCCGTAGCATCACCCGCATGGCAAAGGCACCCGTTCTCACTCCCCAGGCGGACGATTTCCCGCGCTGGTACCAGGACTTGATCAACAAGGCCGAGCTCGCCGACAACGGACCGGTGCGCGGCACCATGGTCATCCGGCCCTACGGGTACGGGTTGTGGGAGCGGATGCAGCAGGAGCTGGACGCCCGCATCAAGGACGCGGGTGCCCAGAACGCCTACTTCCCGCTGTTCATCCCGCAGTCGTACCTGACCCGGGAGGCGGAGCACGTCGAGGGCTTCGCGCCCGAGCTCGCGGTCGTCACGCACGGCGGGGGCAAGGAGCTGGAGGAGCCGGTCGTCGTCCGCCCCACCTCCGAGACGATTGTCAACGAGTACTTCTCCAAATGGGTGCAGAGCTACCGCGACCTGCCGCTGCTGATCAACCAGTGGGCGAACGTGGTCCGTTGGGAGATGCGCCCGAGGGTGTTCCTGCGAACGACCGAATTCCTCTGGCAGGAGGGGCACACCGCGCACGCCACGCACGAAGAGGCCCGGGACTACGCCGCGCGCATCCACAAGGAGGTGTACGCCGACTTCATGGTGAACGTCCTCGGCATCGATGTCGTCCTTGGCCGGAAGACGGCGAGCGAGCGGTTCGCGGGCGCCGTCAACACCCTCACCCTCGAAGGGATGATGGGCGACGGCAAGGCGCTCCAGCTGGGCACCAGCCACGAGCTGGGGCAGAACTTCGCGCGGGCGTTCAACACCCAGTACCTGTCCAGGGACGGGAAGCAGGAGCTCGTCTGGCAGACCTCCTGGGGGGCCTCGACCCGCTTGGTGGGTGGCCTGATCATGTCGCACGGTGATGACAGTGGGTTGCGGGTGCCGCCCCGCCTCGCCCCGGTACAGGTCGTCGTCCTCGCGATCAAGGGGGACGAGGCCGTTCTGGCCAAGGTCCGCGACATCGGCGAGCGGCTGGCGGCGGCGGGTGTTCGGGTCAAGGTCGACGACCGTACGGACACCCCCTTCGGGCGCCGCGCCGTCGACTGGGAGCTCAAGGGCGTCCCCGTACGTATCGAGGTCGGGCCCCGTGACCTGGAGAACGGCACGGCGATGCTCGTCCGCCGCATTCCCGGAGGCAAGGAGCCGGTGGCCCTCGACGCGCTGGCCGCCTTGCTCCCCGGCATCCTGGAGGAGGACCAGGCGCTCCTCCTGAGGCAGTCCCGCGAGCGCCGCGAGTCCCGTACGGCGGACGTGTCGAGCATCGGCGCGGCCGTGGAGGCCGCCGTGGCCGGCGGCTGGGCGCGCATTCCCTGGGCCGACCTCGGCGAAGAGGGCGAGGCCAAGCTCGCCGAGCACGCGGTGACCGTACGGTGTCTGGTCGCCGAGGACGGGTCGGTGCCGGACGCCGACGACGCACCCGGTAACGTCGCCGTCGTCGCCCGCGCGTACTGAGCCGAACAGCAGGGCGGCCGAAACACCTCTTGCGCATCCGCCGACCACAGGTGCCCCGGCGTGCTGAAATCGTCTACGCGCCGGGACGTACGTGTGCCTACGTACCGCCTTGGTATGAGCTGTAACGCTTCTCCGCAGATCAGCGCACCCGACCTCGTCGGTTCACATCAGTGGCAACTGACGGGTACGTGCAAATTATTTGGGATGCCCCGTAATAGGAACACGGAGGCACTCCCGCTCGTTCTCATTACGTGAGCACGACACCACCTGTTCTCGCCGCAGAGCTGGCAGGGGCGTGGGCCGACATTCAGCGGCACCACCCCGAACTGCCCGATCTTGCCGCGCCAGAGTCCCTGATCGGAGAATCGTCGTCCGCCTGCGGACACGAACTCTCCTTCGAACGACTGCTTCACGAAGCAGTCCACGGCATCGCCGCCGCCCGCGGAGTCCGCGACACCTCGCGCGCCGGCCGCTATCACAACCGCAGATTCCTCGCGATCGCCGAGGAGCTGGGCCTGGACCACCCCGAGGAGCCGCATCCCAGCAGTGGCTTCTCGCTGGTCACGCTCAACCCCGAGGCGAAGCGTCGCTACCGCCCGACCATCGAGCGGCTCCAGCGGGCGCTGAAGGCCCACACGGCCGCCACGTCCGCGGACACCGCCCGCTCGTTCCGCGGCCCGGCCGCCCGACACGGCTCCTCCGGGGGAGGCGTCCGCGTCAAGGCCGTCTGCGACTGCGGGCGCAACGTGCGCGTGGTCCCGTCCGTCCTCGCGCAGGCGCCGATCGTGTGCGGAGGGTGCGGCAAGCCGTTCCGGATTCCGGAGGTGGTCGGGGCAGCCGCCGGCTGAGGTACGGGCTCCACCGGCGTCTCGTGGGTGCCGGACGAGTTCGCGCGGCCCGTGAGCAGTCGTGCCTCCCCCACTGCCCTGGAGCACGTGGGGGAATTCAGGAGGCACGAGTGCGCGCGGGCGGCATCTCTCCGAGGCCCCGGGTGGCCGGTGCACGTCATCCATGCCTGTCGGGCACCTGGAACGCCGGGTGCCCGAAAGGCATGCGCTCGTCCAGGCACGTGCTCGTCCAGGCACGCGGTGGTCGAGGCATGGACTCGTTCAGGCGTGGGCTCGTGCGGCGGGCGTGGGCTCGCCCACCCTCGGTCCGGGCGGAGCGCGGGATGTGGCAGAATGGCTAGCTGTACTCGACAGCCGCATAGGACCCCTCTCTCCTCCGGCTGACGCGTCCATCGGGCACTCGGGTACCGCAACCCCACGCGGCCATCTCTGCGTGCCCAACCCCGTCAAGACCAGGAGACACCACTTCCGTGGCAGTCAAGATCAAGCTGAAGCGTCTGGGCAAGATCCGTTCGCCTCACTACCGCATCGTCGTCGCCGACTCCCGTACCCGCCGTGACGGCCGGGCCATCGAGGAGATCGGTCTGTACCACCCGGTGCAGAACCCTTCGCGCATCGAGGTCGACTCGGACCGCGCGCAGTACTGGCTGGGTGTCGGCGCGCAGCCGACCGAGCCCGTGCTCGCCATCCTGAAGCTGACCGGTGACTGGCAGAAGTTCAAGGGCCTGCCGGCCCCGGCTCCGCTGCTCGTCGCCGAGCCGAAGGCCGCGCGCCCGCTGTTCGACGCCCTCGGTGGCGACGACACGGGCAAGGGTGAGGCCATCACCCAGAAGAAGAAGGCTGAGAAGAAGGACGAGGCTGCGGCCGAGTCCGAGTCGACCGAGGCCTGAGCATGCTCGAGGAGGCTCTCGAGCACCTCGTGAAGGGCATCGTCGACAACCCCGACGACGTGCAGGTCGCCTCGCGTGACCTGCGCCGCGGACGCGTTCTCGAGGTCCGGGTTCACCCGGACGACCTCGGCAAGGTGATCGGCCGCAACGGCCGCACCGCGCGCGCTCTGCGTACCGTCGTGGGTGCAATCGGCGGCCGCGGTGTCCGCGTCGACCTCGTCGACGTGGACCACGTCCGCTGACGTAACAGGCAACACCGGCTCGGGCCGGGGAGGGCTTACGAGCCGTCCCCGGCCCGTAGTCGTCTGCGAACCCGTCCGGGCGGCCGCCGGGTCCCTCCCGGAGAGGGCGCCCGTCAACCTCACGGACGCCCGCGCTCCCGCGGTCGTCCGGGAACATCGCCGTCGGCACACGACAGGAGATCAAGCACAGTGCAGCTGGTAGTCGCTCGCGTCGGCCGTGCCCACGGCATCAAGGGCGAGGTCACCGTGGAGGTCCGCACCGACGAGCCGGAGCTCCGGCTCGGCCCCGGTGCCGTCCTGCTCACCGATCCGGCCTCCACCGGACCACTGACCATCGAGACGGGCCGCGTCCACAGCGGCCGTCTCCTGCTGCGCTTCGCGGGCGTGCGGGACCGCAACGCCGCCGAGGCGCTGCGCAACACCCTGCTGATCGCCGAGGTCGACCCGGACGAGACGCCGGAGGACCCGGACGAGTACTACGACCACCAGCTCATGGACCTGGACGTGGTCACCGCGGACGGCGCCGAGGTCGGTCGCATCACGGAGATCTCGCACCTGCCCTCGCAGGACCTGTTCGTGGTGGAGCGTCCGGACGGCACCGAGGTGCTGATCCCGTTCGTGGAGGAGATCGTCGTCGAGATCGACCTGGAGGAGCAGCGGGCCGTCATCGACCCGCCGCCCGGCCTGATCGACGACCAGGCGGAGATCGTCTCCACCAGGGACGCGGAGAACGAGTCCGCCAAGGACGCGGAGAACGGCTCCGCCGGGGCCGGCGAGGACGCCACGGAGGCCGACGCCTGATGCGGCTCGACGTGGTCACGATCTTCCCCGAGTACCTGGAACCGCTGAACGTCTCACTCGTCGGCAAGGCCCGCGCGCGCGGGCAGCTCGACGTGCACGTGCACGACCTCCGGGACTGGACGTACGACCGGCACAACACGGTCGACGACACGCCCTACGGCGGCGGGCCCGGCATGGTCATGAAGACCGAGCCCTGGGGTGACGCCCTGGACTCCGCCCTGGCGGACGGCTACGAGACGGGCGCCCGCGGCCCCGCCCTCGTGGTCCCCACCCCCAGCGGGCGCCCGTTCACCCAGCAGCTCGCCGTCGAACTCTCCGAGCGCCCCTGGCTGGTCTTCACGCCCGCGCGCTACGAGGGCATCGACCGCCGTGTCATCGACGAATACGCGACCAGGATGCCCGTCTACGAGGTGTCCATCGGCGACTACGTCCTCGCCGGCGGCGAGGCGGCCGTCCTCGTCGTCACCGAGGCCGTGGCGCGGCTGCTGCCGGGAGTCCTCGGCAACGCCGAGTCCCACCGCGACGACTCCTTCGCCCCCGGCGCCATGGCCAACCTCCTGGAGGGGCCGGTGTACACCAAGCCCCCGCGGTGGCGCGGCCGTGAGATCCCCGAGGTGCTGGTCAGCGGCCACCACGGGAAGATCGCCCGCTGGCGCCGCGACGAGGCCCTGCGCCGTACGGCGGCGAACCGGCCGGACCTCATCGAGCGCTGCGAGGCCTCCGGCTTCGACAAGAAGGATCGCGAGATGCTCTCGATCCTGGGCTGGAGCCCGGCCCCCGACGGCCGATTTTGGCGCAGGCCACAGGCCGTGGAAGAATAGGCCGCTGCTCTCCGTCGTCCGGCGTGCGCCCCTGCCACAGGGGGACACGACGCCCGTCCCGACGAGACGGCATCATCTTCGAACCCCTCTCCCGTTGATGACCTGTGGCATCAGCGAAGAAAGCAGACAAAATGTCCCACGTGCTCGACATCGTCGACGGCGCCTCGCTGCGCACCGACATCCCGGCCTTCCGCCCGGGTGACACCGTCAACGTCCACGTCCGCGTCATCGAGGGCAACCGTTCCCGTGTGCAGCAGTTCAAGGGCGTAGTCATCCGTCGCCAGGGCGCCGGTGTCCGCGAGACCTTCTCGGTCCGCAAGGTCTCGTTCTCCGTCGGCGTCGAGCGCACCTTCCCGGTGCACACCCCGATCGTCGAGAAGATCGAGGTCGTCACCCGCGGTGACGTGCGCCGCGCCAAGCTGTACTACCTCCGTGATCTGCGCGGCAAGGCCGCGAAGATCAAGGAGAAGCGCGACCGCTGAGCTTGTCCGCCGCGGTGACCCGTCGGCGACCGAGCCGGTAAGAAGGTGTCTCAGGGAGGCCGGATAGCATCTGGCCCCGATGGACACCGAAGCACAGCCCGTGGAGCGCGACCGCTCCTCCCGCCCTTCCGCTTCCGAGGAGATCTCGGACACAGCGGGGCCGGAGGAGCGGTCGCGTTCTGCGTTCGCCGACAAAGTCGCCGAGTGGCTCCCCGGGGGCCGGATCACCCTGACCGTGCTGGTCTGTCTGGTCTTTCTGCTGCTGGTCAGCCGCTTCGTGATGCAGCCCTTCGAAATTCCCAGCGGCTCCATGGAGTCCGGATTGAGGATCGGGGACCGCGTTCTCGTAAACAAGTTGGCGTACCGTTTCGGTTCCGAGCCGCAGCGGGGCGATGTCGTCGTGTTCGACGGCACCGGTTATTTCGGGAACGCGGACTACGTCAAACGCGTCGTCGGGGTTGAGGGGGACCACGTGGTCTGCTGCGACAAGGAGGGGAGACTCGAAGTGAACGGCCGATCGGTCGACGAGTCGACATTTCTCTATCAGGGCGACAGCCCGTCCGAGGTGCCCTTCGACGTCGTCGTGCCCGAGCGGTCCCTGTTCCTCCTGGGTGATCACCGCGGCCGCTCCAGCGACTCCCGCGATCACCTGGGCTCGCCCGGCGGCGGCATGGTCCCCGTCGGCGAGGTCATCGGCAGGGCCGACTGGATCGCCTGGCCCGCGGGCCACTGGACCCGTCTGACGCGTCCCGGCGCCTACGCGCGCGTGCCGGCCGCCGGGGGTGCCCGTGGGTAACCGCGGACGGGCGCGCGGGGTCTCCGCCAGCGCCGCCGACAACCTTCTCCCCACCGGGTCCCGGCGCGCCGCCGGAGGCGCCGCCCGGCCCAGCCGGGTCGAGCGCCGCAAGCTGGCGCGCAAGATCAAGCGGCGCAGGCGCCGCTCGACGGTCAAGGAGATCCCCCTCCTCGTCGGCGTGGCCGTGCTGATAGCCCTGGTCCTCAAGACGTTCCTGGTCCAGGCCTTCGTGATCCCGTCGGGCTCCATGGAGAACACGATCCAGATCGGCGACCGTGTCCTGGTGGACAAGTTCACCCCCTGGTTCGGCTCCCAGCCCAAACGCGGTGACGTCGTCGTCTTCAAGGACCCCGGAGGCTGGCTCACCGCCGAGGACACCAAGAAGAAGAGCGACCCCGTGGTCGTCAAGCAGTTCAAGGAGGGGCTGACCTTCATCGGACTGCTGCCCTCCGACAACGAGAAGGACCTGATCAAGCGGGTCGTCGGACTCGGCGGGGACACCGTCAAGTGCTGCGACACGGAGGGCCGGGTGACCGTGAACGGCACCCCCCTGAACGAGCCCTACATCTACGCCGGGGACAAACCGTCGGACTTCTCCTTCGAGGTGAAGGTGCCCGCGGGCCGGCTGTTCGTCCTCGGTGACCACCGGGGCAACTCCGCGGACTCCCGGTACCACCGCAGCGACAAGTTCAGCGGCACCGTCTCCGAGGACTCGGTCGTGGGCCGGGCGATGGTCATCGGCTGGCCCATCGGCCACTGGACGCGTCTGACGGAGCCGAACACCTTCTCGACGGTGGCCGACGCGCCCGGAGGGTCGGCTTCCGCTCCAGCCCTGTCGCATAGGGTGGCCTCTGCGGATCCAGATGGATTGATCCCGCTCCCGAGCCCTGCGGAACTCCCGCTCGTTATGGGAGTGGTGGGCCTGCGCCGAATACGGCGCGGGCGGCGGCACGGAGTGAGGAGTGGATGTGGGGGATGTGGCGGTCGGCGCGCGATCTGGGCACGAAGGTCCCGAGGGACAGCCGGAGCGGCCCGAGGATGCGGCTGCCCCGGCCGTAGAGCCCGATTCGGGTTCCGGGAGTGGCTCCGAGGACGGGGACGTCTCGACCGGGCGTTCCGGACGGGACCCGAAGTCGACCAAGCAGCGCTCCTTCTGGAAGGAGCTGCCGATCCTGATCGGCATCGCTCTGGTGCTCGCGCTGATTATCAAGACGTTCCTGGTCCAGGCGTTCTCGATCCCGTCGGACTCGATGCAGAACACCCTCCAGCAGGGTGACCGCGTCCTGGTCGACAAGCTGACTCCGTGGTTCGGCTCCGAGCCCGAGCGCGGCGAGGTCGTCGTCTTCCACGACCCGGACAACTGGCTGGCGGGCGAGCCCACGGCCAACCCGAACGCCCTGCAGACGGTCCTGAGTTGGATCGGCCTGATGCCCTCGGCCGAGGAGAAGGACCTCATCAAGCGGGTCGTCGGCGTCGGCGGTGACACCGTCGAGTGCAAGGGCACCGGCCCGCTGAAGGTCAACGGCAAGGCATTGAACGAGTCGTCGTACGTGTACGCGGGGAACACCCCGTGCAGCCAGGACGAGGACGGCGGCCAGTTCAAGGTCAAGGTCCCCGAGGGCATGATCTGGGTGATGGGCGACCACCGCCAGAACTCGCGGGACTCGCGCTACAACCAGGCGGACAAGCACCACGGCATGGTGCCCGTGAACGACGTCGTCGGCCGTGCCATCGTCAAGGCCTGGCCCATCAACCGCTGGGGCACCCTCCCGGTCCCGGACACCTTCGACCAGCCCGGTCTCAGTGACCAGGCGGCCGCGGCGGTCACCTCGCCGGGTTCCTTGGCCCTGCTGGGCGCGGCGCCGCTCGTGCTGGTGCGACGCAGGCGCAAGGCGTCCAAGGACGACTGAGCCTTCTCACGGCCTTCGGGGCCGGCCCCCGCGGACCTGTCCGCGGAGGCCGGCCCCGCTCGTTTCCGGGAAAGGATCCGGCCCGCTCCGGCGATCGTGATCCAGTGGGGGCTGACCCCGGACCGTACCCCTGGGTAAGGTGCGGGCTTATGGGTGGCGAGAGCGCAACACGTACGGCCCCGCACGGCGGCGGCACGGGCAAGGCCCCGGCGGGCGGCAAGACCGGACAAAGGTTGTCCGGGCTGGCCGTCGCGCTGGGCCTGCTGCTGTTCCTCGGCGGATTCGCCTGGGCGGCGGTTGACTACCGGCCGTACACCGTCCCCACGAGTTCGATGGCGCCGACGATCAACATCGGCGACCGGGTGCTGGCGCAGCGCGTCGACGGCAGCGAGGTCCGCCGCGGTGACGTCGTCGTCTTCGAGGACAAGACCTGGGTCACGGGCTCGTCGGTGGTCAAGCGCGTGGTCGCCGTCGGCGGTGACACGGTCGCCTGCTGCACCGACGGCAAGCTGACCGTCAACGGCAAGAAGATCGACGAATCGTATCTGCCCGAGGGAAGCCTCGCCGAGCTCACGGGCTTCCCGACCGTGAAGGTCCCCGAGGGACGGCTGTTCCTGCTGGGCGACGAGCGGCGTGGCTCGCTGGACTCCACCGCGCACCTCACGGACGCGGCCAGCGGGACCGTGGCGCGCGGCACCGTGAAGGCCCGGGTCGACGCCGTCGCCTGGCCGATGAACGGCATGCTCTCCCGCCCCGACGGCTTCAAGGTGCTCGGCGCCCTGTCCCAGCCGGGACCGCTCCCCACGATGATCGCCCTGGTGATCGCCGGCGCCGTCCTCGTGCTGGGCGGCGCGGCGTACGGGCCGGTCGCCAAGCTGGCGGGCCGTTCCCGCGGGCGCACGGAGTCCGCCGGTGCCCGCTGAGGCGGCCCACTCGGACGACACCCCCGGCCGGGACGGGTTGCGCAAGGTCGCCCGGGTCGTGCTGCTCGACCCGCAGGACCGCATCCTGCTGCTCCACGGCCACGAGCCGGACGATCCCTCCGACGACTGGTGGTTCACCCCCGGCGGCGGCGTGGAGGGCGACGAGACCCGGGAGCAGGCGGCTCTGCGGGAACTCGTCGAGGAGACCGGGATCACCGAGGTCGAACTGGGGCCCGTGCTGTGGCGGCGGATCTGCTCGTTCCCGTTCGCGGGGAGGCGCTGGGACCAGGACGAGTGGTACTTCCTGGCCCGTACGACCCAGACCGCCACGGCGGCCACGGGCCTGACGGACCTGGAGCGGCGCAGCGTCGCCGGAGCGCGCTGGTGGACGTGCCGGGAACTGACCGAGGCACATGAGACGGTGTATCCGACCAAGCTCGCCGGGCTGCTCCGCAGGGTGCTCGACGAGGGTCCCCCGGCCACGCCCGAGGTCCTCGACACGGAAATCGTCTAGGGGCTCTCGGGGCTGGCGCACAATAGGGGGACGCACGGCTGAAGGGGAACATGCCATGAGCGCCGAGGACCTCGAGAAGTACGAGACCGAGATGGAGCTGAAGCTCTATCGGGAGTACCGCGATGTCGTCGGTCTGTTCAAATATGTGATCGAGACCGAACGGCGCTTCTATCTCACCAACGACTACGAGATGCAGGTGCACTCGGTCCAGGGTGAGGTGTTTTTCGAGGTATCCATGGCGGATGCCTGGGTGTGGGACATGTATCGCCCCGCCCGCTTCGTGAAACAGGTGCGTGTCCTGACATTCAAGGACGTGAACATCGAGGAACTGAACAAGAGCGATCTGGAACTGCCAGGCGGCTGAGGACCGGAACCACGGTGGTGACTCGTACGGGTGACTGGGTTTTCCACAGTCACCCACTCGTCCACCAAGATCCAAAAGTTGTGTGATCCGGCCTCACTGTCGGTGCCGGAGGTGGTGCCGACATGAAGACATCCGAGGCACGCAAGGCACTGGGCGCCTACGGCGAGGAACTCGCCGCACGGCGGCTGACCGGGGCCGGCATGACGGTCCTGGCACGCAACTGGCGCGGTGGCCGTACGGGCGAGATCGACATCGTGGCCCGGGACGGCGACGCGCTGGTCGTCTGTGAGGTCAAGACCCGCACGGCGGGAGCGTTCCAGCATCCGATGGAGGCCGTCGCGCCGGCCAAGGTCCGTCGGCTGCGCGGTCTGGCCGAACGCTGGCTCCAGGAACACGGAGGAGCCCCGCCGGGCGGCGTCCGCATCGACCTGGTCGGCGTCCTGATCCCCGAACGCGGCGCACCCGTGGTCGAGCACGCGCGGGGGGTGGCCTGATGGCATTCGCGCGTACGTGTTCGGTGGCCCTGGTGGGTGTGGAGGGCGTCGTCGTCGAGGTCCAGGCCGACCTGGAGCCGGGCATCGCCGCCTTCACACTGGTCGGGCTCCCCGACAAGAGCCTGACGGAGAGCCGGGACCGGGTCAGGGCCGCGGTGGTCAATTCCGGCGCGGCCTGGCCGCAGAAGAAGCTGACGGTGGGGCTGAGCCCGGCCTCGGTGCCCAAGGGCGGCTCCGGGTTCGACCTCGCCGTCGCCTCGGCCGTGCTGGGCGCCGCCGAGCGGATCGACCCACGGGTGCTCGCCGACATCGTGATGATCGGGGAGCTGGGGCTCGACGGCAGGGTGCGGCCGGTACGCGGCATCCTTCCGGCCGTCCTCGCCGCGGCGAACGCCGGGTACGAACAGGTGGTGGTGCCGGAGTGCGCGGCGGCCGAGGCCTCGCTCGTGCCGGGAATCTCGGTGCTCGGGGTCCGCAGCCTGCGCCAGCTCATCGCCGTGCTGGCGGACGAACCGGTGCCCGAGGAGGAGCCGGACGAGCGGGGCCGCCCCGACCCGCTTTCGGCCGGCCTGCGCCTGCCCGGCACGGGCGAGGCCACCGGCCTGTGCGGCATCGCCGTGCCGGAACACGACCCGGGCCACGACCTCGGCGACGTCGTCGGCCAGCTCTCGGCGCGCACCGCTATGGAGGTGGCGGCGGCCGGTGGCCATCACGTCTTCCTCCAGGGGCCACCCGGCGCGGGCAAGACGATGCTGGCCGAGCGGATGCCGCTGATCATGCCGCGCCTGACCCGGCAGGAATCCCTGGAGGTCACGGCGATCCACTCCGTCGCGGGCCTGCTGCCGCCCGGCAAACCGCTGGTGGACGTCGCGCCGTACTGCGCGCCCCATCACTCCGCGACCATGCAGGCGCTCGTCGGCGGCGGAAAGGGGCTCGCACGGCCCGGCGCGGTGTCCCTGTCGCATCGGGGCGTGCTGTTCCTGGACGAGGCGCCGGAGTTCAGCGGCTTCGCGCTGGACGCCCTGCGGCAGCCGCTGGAGGCGGGACACGTGGTGATCGCGCGCAGCGCCGGAGTCGTGAGGTTTCCCGCGAAGTTCCTGATGGTGCTGGCCGCCAACCCCTGCCCCTGCGGGCGCTTCAGCACGACGAACGACTTCTGCGAGTGTCCGCCCTCGGTCATCCGCCGCTATCAGGCGAGGCTCTCCGGGCCGCTGCTCGACCGGGTCGACCTGCGGGTGGACGTCGAGCCGGTCACCCGGGCCGAACTCACCGCGCGCGGTGCCCGGGGCGAGTCGACGAAGACGGTCGCGGACCGGGTCCTCGCCGGGCGCGAGCGGGCCGCCGAGCGTCTGAAGGGGACTCCCTGGCACACCAACAGCGAGGTGCCGGGACGCGAGTTGCGCGGACGCTGGCAGGCGCGGGCGGGAGCGATGGACGAGGCCGAGCGGGGCCTGGAACGCGGGGTGCTGACCGCCCGTGGGCTCGACCGGGTGCTCCGGGTCGCGTGGACGGTCGCGGACCTGTCGGGACACGACCGGCCCGACGCCGGGGACGTCGCCCTGGCCCTCCAGCTGCGCACCGGGGTTCCGCGCGGGGTGCCGATGGCGATCGGCGCGCCGGGCGGTCATCCGGCGGGCGGCGGGGCCCGGGGACGCGGTGGCGGGGGGGTGGGGGTTACAACAAAACCGGCCCCCCCGACCGCGCGT
>NZ_JBHYXD010000069.1:24873-47440 GCF_042751995.1 Streptomyces sp. NPDC059371
GCCCCCGCCGGGGGGGCCGGCGCCGCGCCCCCCGCGCGCCGCCGGGGGGGTCGGGGGGGGGGGCGGTGGGCGAGCGGGCCGCGGCAAACCCCCCGCCCCCGCGCCTGGCCCGGGTCACGCTGTCCCGGGTCGTCGAACCGGGCGACGAGGTCTGCGGGCGCTGGATCAGGGAGGTCGGAGCCCCGGAAGCGGTCCGGTGGCTGTACGGGGACCCGGGGCAGCCGAGAGGGATGACCGACCGGAGGTGGGCCGGGCTGCGGGCCAGGGCCGCGCGGGCCGCCCCGGAACGCGACCTCGCCCTCGCCCGGGACGCCGGGGTGCGGTTCATCTGTCCCGGTGAATCCGAATGGCCCGCGCAGCTCGACGACCTCGGGGACGCCCGGCCCGTCGGACTGTGGGTGCGGGGACGGGCCGGCCTGCGGCTGTGGGCGCTGAGATCCGTCGCCGTCGTCGGCGCCCGTGCCTGCACGGAGTACGGCGCGCACATGGCCGCCACCCTCGGCGCCGGACTCGCGGAGCGGGGCTGGGTCGTGGTGTCGGGCGGCGCCTACGGCATCGACGGCGCCGCCCACCGGGGAGCCCTCGGGGCGGGCGGCGCCACCGTCGCGGTGCTCGCCTGCGGCGTCGACCGGCCCTATCCGCGCGGACACACCGGGCTGATCACCAGAATCGCGGAGCAGGGCCTCGTGGTGGGGGAGTTGCCGCCGGGCGAGCACCCGACGCCGAGCAGATTCATCCTTCGCAACCGGGTCATCGCCGCGCTCACCCGGGGCACCGTGGTCGTCGAGGCGGCGTACCGCAGCGGAGCGCTCGTCACCGCCCGTGCCGCACAGAGGCTGGGCAGGTTCACGATGGGCGTGCCGGGACCCGCCACCAGCGGGCTGTCCGCCGGGGTGCACGAACTGCTGCGGGGGGAGGCCGTTCTGGTGTCCGACGCCGCGGAGGTCACCGAACTGGTGGGTGCCATGGGGGAGCTGGCGCCGGACCGGCGTGGTCCGGTGCTGCCCCGCGACCTGCTGCATCCGGACGCGGGCCGGGTCCTGGCCGCGCTGCCGGCGCGGGATCCGGCCGGGACCGGGGAGATCGCCCGGCGAGCGGCGACCAGCACGGACGACGCGGTCGGGAGACTGTACGAACTCCGAGCACTTGGATTCGTCGAACGACACGGCGACGGCTGGAAGTTGACACGCCAGGCGACGGCCCCCGTCGGAGGTGATCGGGAGGGATGCTGACCGAGCGTGTTCGGCCGTCCGGGGGAACGCCGACACGCCTGGTAATCCTCGCAGTTGGCGCCCCTTGACGGTCACACAGGGCGACGGCGGTAACTCCGGGAGACGTCCCGGGGAAAGGTTTCGCGTGCGGGTGACAGCCCGCTCTTCGCGCACTGCGACAGCTCAGTCACGCTACGCTCACAAGGATTCGAAGCAGGCATGCGATCTCGGCACGAGGCCGACAGGACACCCAGGTCATCCCAGTTCACGGCAGAACGGCACAAGGCGACGAATGCCCCAGCACACCTCCGGGTCCGACCGGACGGCGATTCCGCCAGCCGCCCGCGACGGCGGCAGCGTGCGCCCGCCCGCGCCCTCGACACTCGACGAGCTGTGGCGGTCGTACAAGTCGACCGGTGACGAGCGGCTGCGGGAACAGCTGATCCTGCACTACTCGCCGCTGGTGAAGTACGTCGCGGGCCGCGTCAGCGTGGGTCTGCCGGCCAATGTCGAGCAGGCCGACTTCGTCTCGTCGGGAGTGTTCGGACTGATCGACGCGATCGAGAAGTTCGACATCGAACGGGAGATCAAGTTCGAGACGTACGCGATCACCCGCATCCGCGGCGCGATGATCGACGAACTGCGGGCGCTGGACTGGATCCCGCGGTCGGTGCGGCAGAAGGCGCGCAATGTCGAGCGTGCCTACGCGACGCTGGAGGCACGGCTGCGGCGCACCCCCTCGGAGAGCGAGGTCGCCGCCGAGATGGGCATCGGTGTGGAGGAACTCCACGCGGTGTTCAGCCAGTTGTCGCTGGCCAATGTGGTCGCCCTGGAGGAGCTGCTGCATGCCGGCGGCGAGGGCGGCGACCGGCTGAGCCTGATGGACACGCTGGAGGACACCGCCGCCGACAATCCGGTCGAGGTGGCCGAGGACCGGGAGCTGCGCAGGCTGCTGGCACGGGCGATCAACACGCTGCCCGACCGGGAGAAGACCGTCGTCACGCTCTACTACTACGAAGGGCTCACGCTGGCGGAGATCGGCAATGTGCTCGGGGTGACCGAGAGCCGGGTCAGCCAGATCCACACCAAATCGGTGCTCCAGCTCCGGGCCAAGCTGGCCAGTTTCGGACGCTGAGCCCGCTCGTGCCGTGATGGCGGGCGGTCCCGCCGTGCCGTCCGGGCGGCGGACCCGGCGCGACGGACGCCACCCTGCCGGGCTCGCCGGAGTGGTTCCCGTCCGTGGCGCCGCGTCCGTACAGTGGTTGACGTGCCAAGGATTCGAGCGGCCTCCGTGGCCGAGCACCGGTCGATGCAGCGAGCCGCCCTGCTGGACGCGGCGCGGTCCCTGTTGTCCGAGGGCGGGACGGAGGCGCTGACCTTCCCCGCGCTCGCCGAGCGCACGGGGCTCGCGCGGTCCTCCGTGTACGAGTACTTCCGGTCCCGGGCGGCCGTCGTCGAGGAACTGTGCGAGGTCGACTTCCCCGTCTGGGCGGCCGAGGTCTCGGCCGCGATGGCCGCGGCGGACGGCCCCGAGGCCACGGTCGAGGCCTATGTACGCCGGCAGCTCGCCCTGGTCGGGGACCGGCGACACCGGGCCGTCGTCGCCATCTCCGCCAGTGAACTCGACGCGGGTGCCCGGGAAAAGATCAGGGCCGCGCACGGCGGGCTGGTCACGATGATCGGTGAGGCGCTCGCCGAGATGGGTCACGCCGAGCCGCGGCTGGCCGCGATGCTCCTCCAGGGCGTGGTGGACGCCGCGGTGCGCCGCATCGAGCTGGGCGCCGCCGAGGACCCCTCCGCGATCACGGAGGCGGCCGTGACGATGGCCCTCCGGGGCGTCCGGGGCTGACCCCCGCCGCCGACGGCTGGACCGTCTGCCCGTCTGCCCGTCTGCCCGTCTGCCCGTCTGCCCGTCTGCCCGTCTGCCCGTCTGCCCGTCTGCCCGTCTGCCCGTCCCCCCGTCCCCCCGTCCCCCCCCGTCCCCCTGGTCTTCGCTGGTCAGGAAGGGGTGGCCGGGTCGTTGAGCGGCAGGAGGCGGGACGGGCCGGCGTTCAGGAGCCACGGGGGAAGCAGGGACAGCGGGTTCAGATAGGCGGGGCCTCTGAGCAGGCCCCAGTGCAGACAGGGCGTCGCTCCGCAGTGCGGGTCCGGCGCCTCCAGGGTGCCGACGACCTGGCCCGCGAGGACCTCGTCGCCCTTGCGCACCGAGGCCCGCACGGGACCGTACGTCGTCCGCAGCGGAGGCGCCCCCGTGCCCGACAGCTCCACCGAGACGACCCCGCGCCCCGCGACCCGGCCCGCGTACGAAACCCGGCCGGGCGCGACGGCCCGCACCGGGGCGCCGGGCGCGGCCGCGAGGTCGACCCCGCGATGCCCCCGGGAGTAGGCCGTCGCCGGCGGTTCCCAGCCCCGTACGACGAGCGGCCGGACACCCACGGGCCACGCGCGCGCGAGTGCCGGCACCGAGGGGTCGGCCGTCGGCGGGGAAGCCGGGGCCCTCGGACCGGGACCGCTCCCGGGAGCCGGCGCCGACGGGTCCGAGGCGCCCAGGAGGGTCACGGCCAGGCCCACGAGAAGCCACATACGCGCACATCGGTTCACTCGCATGCGGGAACCGTGCCGCACCGAACGGATCATGGCCGGGATCTGTGGAGTACCGGCCGGTTGTGGACAGCGGCGTCACCTGCGCCCTCTCGGGTCCCGTACACTTCTGATGGCGACCCGGGTCATCGGGTCGACTTCGCACGCCCCGACATCCGGTCACCACCGGTGTCAGCGCCTCTCGGTCCTCTGTGGCAAGGCGCGTCGCGGGCGTCAGGCGCGAGTGCCGTCCGGCACACGCGGTACAACCGAGAAAACCGAGGAGAACGGCCATGGCCGTCGTCACGATGCGGGAGCTGCTGGAAAGCGGCGTCCACTTCGGTCACCAGACCCGTCGCTGGAACCCGAAGATGAAGCGCTTCATCTTCACCGAGCGCAACGGCATCTACATCATCGACCTGCTCCAGTCGCTGTCGTACATCGACCGCGCCTACGAGTTCGTCAAGGAGACCGTCGCCCACGGCGGCACGGTCATGTTCGTCGGCACGAAGAAGCAGGCGCAGGAGGCCATCGCCGAGCAGGCCACCCGCGTCGGCATGCCTTACGTCAACCAGCGCTGGCTGGGCGGCATGCTCACCAACTTCTCCACCGTCTACAAGCGTCTGCAGCGCCTCAAGGAGCTCGAGCAGATCGACTTCGAGGACGTCGCGGCCTCGGGTCTCACCAAGAAGGAGCTTCTCGTGCTCTCGCGCGAGAAGGCCAAGCTGGAGAAGACCCTCGGTGGTATCCGCGAGATGCAGAAGGTGCCCAGCGCCGTCTGGATCGTGGACACCAAGAAGGAGCACATCGCGGTCGGCGAGGCCCGGAAGCTCAACATCCCGGTCGTCGCCATCCTCGACACCAACTGTGACCCGGACGAGGTCGACTACAAGATCCCGGGCAACGACGACGCGATCCGCTCCGTCACCCTGCTCACCCGCGTGATCGCCGACGCCGTCGCCGAGGGACTCATCTCCCGCTCCGGCGCCGGCAAGGCCGCGGGTGACAAGGCCGCGGGCGAGCCGCTCGCCGCGTGGGAGCGCGACCTGCTCGAGGGCGAGAAGAAGGCCGACGACGCCGAGGTCCAGACCTCCGCCGAGACGGAGAAGGTCGCCGACGCCGAGCAGGCCGAGGTTCCGGCCGCCGAGGCCGAGGCCGAGGTCACCGAGGCCCCCGCCGCCGAGACCGAGGCGCCCGCCGCCGAGGCCCCCGCCGCGGACGCCGAGCAGGCCTGACCCCTCACCCCTTCGGGTTTGTGAACGGCGGGGGCCCGCAAAGCCCCCGCCGTTCGTCCCGTAGATCTTCAGACTTCGAGAGAGATTCCAGGAATCATGGCGAACTACACCGCCGCCGACGTCAAGAAGCTCCGTGAGCTCACCGGCGCCGGCATGATGGACTGCAAGAAGGCGCTGGACGAGTCCGACGGCAACGTCGACAAGGCCGTCGAGGCGCTGCGGATCAAGGGCCAGAAGGGCGTCGCCAAGCGCGAGGGCCGCTCCGCCGAGAACGGCGCCGTGGTCTCCATCATCGCTGACGACAACACCTCCGGTGTCCTGGTCGAGCTGAAGTGCGAGACGGACTTCGTCGCCAAGGGCGAGAAGTTCCAGGCCGTCGCGAACGAGATCGCCCAGCACGTCGTCAAGACGTCGCCGGCCGACATCGAGGCGCTGCTCGGCTCCGAGATCGAGCCCGGCAAGACGGTTCAGGCGTTCGTCGACGAGGCCAACGCCAACCTGGGCGAGAAGATCGTCCTGGACCGCTTCGCCCAGTTCTCCGGCGCGTTCGTGTCCGCGTACATGCACCGCACCATGCCCGACCTGCCCCCGCAGATCGGTGTTCTGGTCGAGCTGGACAAGGCCGACGCCGACGTCGCCAAGGGCATCGCGCAGCACATCGCCGCCTTCGCGCCGAAGTACCTCTCCAAGGAGGACGTTCCGGCCGAGGTCGTCGAGACCGAGCGTCGCGTCGCCGAGGAGACCACCCGCGCCGAGGGCAAGCCCGAGGCCGCGCTCCCGAAGATCGTCGAGGGTCGCGTCAACGGCTTCTTCAAGGAGGCCACTCTCCTCGGCCAGCCGTACGCGCTCGACAACAAGAAGTCAGTCCAGAAGGTTCTGGACGAGGCCGGTGTCACCCTGAAGCGCTTCTCGCGCATCAAGGTCGGCATCTGAGTCCGTACAGCGATCGACGCGCGACCCCGATAGGGTCGACAGCAGTCGTCCGCGTACGCCGGCACTCATACGTGTGTGCCGGACGACAGCAGATCTGACGAGGAGGCCATTGCCGAGCATGGGATGCGAACACACCCCACCGGCAATGGCCTTCTTCGTATGTGCACCATGAGGAGATCTCCATGACCACCACCCAGGCCGGCAACGGCGAGAAGAGCGACGACGGCAAGGGCGCGGGCCGCTTCCTGCTGAAGCTTTCCGGCGAGGCGTTCGCCGGTGGCGGGGGCCTGGGCGTCGATCCCGACGTGGTGCACAAGATCGCCCGCGAGATCGCGGCCGTCGTGCGCGGCGGTGCCCAGATCGCCGTCGTCATCGGCGGCGGCAACTTCTTCCGCGGCGCCGAACTCCAGCAGCGCGGCATGGACCGGGCGCGCTCCGACTACATGGGCATGCTCGGCACGGTCATGAACTGCCTCGCCCTCCAGGACTTCCTGGAGAAGGAGGGCATCGACAGCCGCGTCCAGACCGCCATCACCATGGGCCAGGTCGCGGAGCCGTACATCCCGCTGCGGGGCGTACGGCACCTGGAGAAGGGCCGTGTGGTCATCTTCGGCGCGGGCATGGGCATGCCGTACTTCTCCACCGACACCACTGCCGCCCAGCGTGCCCTGGAGATCGACGCCGAGGCGCTCCTCATGGGCAAGAACGGTGTGGACGGGGTCTACGACTCCGACCCGAAGACCAACCCCGAGGCGGTCAAGTTCGACGCGCTCAGCTACGGCGAGGTCATCACCCGGGACCTCAAGGTCGCCGACATGACCGCCATCACGCTGTGCCGGGACAACAAGCTGCCGATCCTGGTCTTCGAACTCCTGGCGGAGGGCAATATCGCGCGGGCCGTCAAGGGTGAGAAGATCGGCACACTCGTGGGCGACCAGAGCGGCCGAGCCTGACAGGGAACGCGCTGGACCGGATACGCCTTCCGGTCCGGGACGGACCCCGACCGGGGGATGGACAATGTCCTGCCGGTCCGGAACCGTGCAGGAACAAGACGCGACGCAGCCGGCCGCCGGACTCCGACGAGGAACCGCTGCCGGGCCTACTCAAGACACGCAGGAGCAAGTGGTGATCGAAGAGACCCTCCTCGAGGCCGAGGAGAAGATGGAGAAGGCGGTCGTGGTCGCCAAGGAGGACTTCGCCGCGATCCGCACCGGTCGTGCGCACCCGGCGATGTTCAACAAGATCGTGGCCGACTACTACGGTGCGCTGACGCCGATCAACCAGCTGGCCTCGTTCTCCGTTCCGGAGCCGCGCATGGCCGTGGTGACCCCGTTCGACAAGAGCGCGCTGCGCAACATCGAGCAGGCGATCCGCGACTCCGACCTGGGCGTCAACCCCAGCAACGACGGCAACATCATCCGGGTGACGTTCCCCGAGCTGACGGAAGAGCGCCGCAAGGACTACATCAAGGTCGCGCGGACCAAGGGCGAGGACGCCAAGGTCTCGATCCGCGCCGTGCGCCGCAAGGCCAAGGACGCCCTCGACAAGCTCGTCAAGGACAAGGAGTCCGGCGAGGACGAGGTCCGCCGTGCGGAGAAGGAACTCGACGACACCACGGCGAAGTACGTCGCCCAGGTGGACGAGCTCCTGAAGCACAAGGAAGCGGAACTGCTCGAGGTCTGATGAACGACTCTTCCTGGGGAGCGCCGCCACAAGCCGGGTACTGGGGGCCGTCCGAGCAGGGGCCTGCTCAGGGGGCGGCCCCGGCGGGTCCCACGTACGATGCGCATGACGCGCAGCACACTCGGCCCATGCCCACCGCGCCCGACGTACCCGCACATGGCGGAGACCAGGATGACGACAGGGGGGCCGCTCGGCTGAGCGGCCCCTCCGTCCGCAACGACACGCCGACGACGGCGCCCTACGGGGAGCCGTCGCACAATTCGCAGAGCCCGCAGGAGCCCATGCCCAGCACCACACCCGAGCCCGCCCCCGCACCTCAGAAGAAGAGTGCGGGACGCGACCTGGGCGCGGCCATAGGAGTGGGCGTCGGGCTCGGCGCGGTGATCGTCGCGTCGCTGTTCGTCGTCAAGGCCGTCTTCGTCGGCGTGATAGCGGTCGCCGTGGTGGTGGGGCTCTGGGAGCTCACCTCACGGCTGGAGGAGCGCAAGGGCATCAAGGCGCCCCTCGTGCCGCTCGCGCTCGGCGGGGCCGCCATGGTCGTCTCCGGATACGTGCGCGGCGCCGAGGGTGCCTGGGTGGCCATGGCGCTCACCGCGCTGGCCGTTCTGGTCTGGCGGATGACGGAACCGCCCGAGGGCTACCTCAAGGACGTCACGGCGGGGGTCTTCGCGGCCTTCTACGTGCCGTTCCTGGCGACCTTCGTGGCCATGATGCTCACGGCCGACGACGGCCCGCGCCGCGTTCTCACCTTCCTGCTCCTGACGGTCGTCAGCGACACGGGGGCGTACGCCGTCGGCTGGCGCTTCGGCAAGCACAAGCTGGCACCGCGGATCAGCCCCGGAAAGACCCGCGAGGGCCTGTTCGGAGCGGTCACCTTCGCGATGGCGGCGGGTGCGCTGTGCATGGAGTTCCTGATCGACGACGGCACCTGGTGGCAGGGTCTGATCCTCGGCCTCGCGGTCGCGGCCAGCGCCACGCTCGGTGACCTCGGCGAGTCCATGATCAAGCGGGATCTCGGCATCAAGGACATGGGCACCCTGCTGCCGGGCCACGGCGGCATCATGGACCGGCTGGACTCGCTGCTCCCGACGGCTCCGGTCGTCTGGCTGCTGCTCGTGCTCTTCGTCGGATCCGGCTGATCGTTTTTCCGCACGCGTTTTCGGCGGTACGCGTGCACGGCGTACGGATATGCGACGCACGCACATTCACGACACCACCCCTTCGGGTCACCCGATCACCTCACCGTGATCCCCGTGACCCGGAGGGGTGGTGTCGTATGTACGGGGCCGGCCGTCCTGCCAGTCCACCCAGTGCGGATCGTCCAAGTACTCCCACGCGTCCGGCAGGCCCGCGCGGCGAAGGAACTCGACCACGTCGGCGTCGCTGTGGGCGATACCGGCGCTCCGCCCGCGGATCGTGACGCGACGCCCGCCGGCACCGGCGGGGCGGCCGACGGTGATGGGCGCGGAGGCAGGTATGTGCTCGTCCGACTCCACGTGCTCGTGGTCCGACTGCACGTGCTCGTGGTCCGGCTCCGCGTGCTCATGGTCCGGCTGTGCGTGGTGGTCGTGGTTCGGCTGTTCGTGGTTCACAGGACACCCAGATCCGTGTCGGGGCGGCAGTACGGGCAGGCCGTGACGCCGTCTTCGGTGATCGCCCGGAGGGCCTGCTCGCGGGCGAGTGGCCTCGTGTTCTTCCCGGCCATGCCGCAGTCGCCCGTGTGGACGGCGTCGGGGGCCGCGCCGGTACCGCCACCGCCCGCCCGTCGCATCGCGAGCTTCCAGCCGCGGGGCGGCGGGGGAGACGTACGGGCCGCGCGAGTGGCGGCGGCCTCGCGGCGCTCCAGGTCGGCGATGGTGTCGTCGGTGCGGCGCAGTTGCCAGAGCAGCCAGGCGCGGACGCTGCGCAGGTGCTGCAGGCGGGACACGTTTTCGGACACATATTCGATTCTAGGGCTTGGTGTGGCGTCGTGACAGCACCCCTCGCGTGCCCGCTCGCGCCCCGGCCCGAACCTCGTGGATTTCTCGCGGAAGGGGGCGCCCGCCGCTGCGTCGCGAGGAGACGCAGGTCACATCAAGGTCGGTCACACCGTGCCGGGCCGCTCCGTCAATCAGGTGTAACCCCGAGAAGCAAACCCGAGGAGCACACCATGGAAGCCCGTCTGAACCTCTTCGCCAGCCCGGTGTCGGCCAAGTTCATGAAGCACATCGTCGCCGCGGGCAGGCCGCTCGCGGAGTCGACGCTGCCGCTCGCGACGCAGGAACTGGTGAAGCTTCGTGCCAGCCAGATCAACGGCTGCGGTTTCTGCACCGACATGCACAGCAAGGACGCGGAGGCCGCGGGCGAGACCTCCGTGCGCCTCAACCTGGTCGCGGCCTGGCGGGAGGCGACGGTCTTCACCGACGCCGAGCGCGCCGCCCTGGAGCTGACGGAACAGGCCACGCGCATCGCCGACGCGGCCGGCGGCGTCTCGGACGAGTGCTGGGCGAACGCCGCCAAGTACTACGACGAGGAGCAGCTCGCCGCCCTGGTGTGCTGCGTCGCCCTCATCAACGCCTACAACCGCGCCAACGTCATGGTCCAGCAGCCGGCGGGCGACTACCGGCCCGGCCAGTTCGCGTGATCGAGGGCGGGCGGGACGGGTCCCGGGGCGGGTGCGTCCGGGACCCGTCCGCTGGGGCGCATGTTCGTCCGTGGATCGGCCGATGGCCGGGCCGGAGCCTTCGGATCGTCCGACGGCCGCTGTCGTACGAGTGAATCCCGCCGTTCTCCGGTCGGCGGCGGTGGCGGCACGGGAAGCCATTCCCGCACCGGACACGTCAGAGGCAGGGAGCGCCCCTATGCCGAAGTTCCTCATCCAGGCCCGCTACACGCCCGAGGGGGCGAAGGGCGTCCTCAAGGAGGGTGCGAGCGGCCGCCGCGCCGCCGTCGAGCACGTCGTCGCCGGCCTCGGCGGGACCGTCGAGGCGATGTACTTCTCCTTCGGGGAGGACGACTTCGTGTGCGTCCTCGACTTTCCCGACGCGGTCTCCATGGCCGCCGTCAGCCTCAGCGTCAAGGCCAGCGGAGCGCTCCACACCCGGGCGACACCGCTTCTCACCCTCGACGAGATCGACGAGGCCGCCCGCAGAGAGGTCGCCTTCCGTCCGCCGGGCGCCTGACGCGAGCGGGCCCGGGTCCGCCTCGGGCCCTTCCGGGGCGCCACGGTGCGCCGAGCTGCGCATGTGCTCAGCGCCGGGTCCCCGGGGCGATCTCGTCGAGCAGGGCGCGAACGCGCTTCTCGATCTCGTCGCGGATCGGGCGGACGGCTTCGACTCCCTGCCCGGCGGGGTCGGGGAGCTGCCAGTCGAGGTAACGCTTGCCGGGGTAGACCGGGCAGGTGTCGCCGCAGCCCATGGTGATCACGACGTCGGAGGCGCGGACCGCCTCCGTGGTGAGGACCTTGGGCACCTCGGCCGAGATGTCGATGCCGCTCTCGGCGAGGGCTTCGACGACGGCGGGGTTCACGGTGCCGGCCGGAGCGGAACCGGCGGAGCGCACCTGGACGCGGTCGCCCGCCAGGTGGCTGAGGAAGGCGGCGGCCATCTGCGAGCGTCCGGCGTTGTGGACGCACACGAAGAGCACGGACGGCTGTTCGGCGGGGGTGTTCATGGCGGGTGCGCTTTCTGGCGAGGGGCGGGTCAGGGAAGTGCGGGAGCGGCGGGTTCGGGTTCGTCCTGGAGGCCGGCGGGGACGGCCGGTGCGGGTGCCGGACGTCCGAAGACGGCGGCGACCAGACCCAGTCCCAGCGCGGCGCCCACCAGTTGGGCCGCGACGAACGGGCCGAGGGAGCCGGGGGCGATTCCGGCGAACGTGTCGGTGAAGGCCCGGCCGATGGTGACCGCGGGGTTCGCGAACGAGGTGGACGACGTGAACCAGTACGCGGCACCGATGTAGGAGGCCACGGCCACGGGCGCGTCATGGGCTCGGCCGGTGCGGGCCAGGCCGAAGATCAGCAGGACGAGGCCGGCGGTCGCGACGGTCTCGCCCAGCCACAGGTGACCGGCGAAACGGTCGTGGGTGGACCACCGCACGAGCGGTTCGCCGAACATCGCGTCGGCCAGGACCGCGCCCGCCACGGCCCCGGCGACCTGGGCCGGTATGTACGCGGCGGCCTCTCGCGCGGTCGGTCCGTCCCCGGTGCGGCGGCCGGTGGCCCAGGCGGCGAGGGTGACGACGGGATTGAAGTGCGCGCCGGACACCGGGCCCAGGAGCGCGATCAGCACCCCGAGACCGAAGACCGTGGCCAGCGAGTTGGCGAGCAGTCGCACGCCCACGTCGCTGGTCAGCTCGGTGGCCTGGATGCCGGAGCCGACGACCACCGCGACCAGGGCGGCCGACCCGACCGCCTCGGCGACGGCCCGGCGGCCCAGCGGGACGCTCACGCGGTCGCCTCGGCGGTCTGCGAGGTCGAGGTCGAGGTCTTCAGGAAGGCGGCGAGCCGGTCGAGGGTGGCGGGCAGCGCCCAGTAGTAGACCCACGTGCCCCGTCGCTCGCAGTCGATGAGACCGGCCTGCCGCAGGAGCTTGAGGTGGTGCGAGATCGTCGGCTGGGACAGGTCGAAGGCCGGAGTCAGGTCGCAGACGCAGACCTCACCGCCCGCCCGCGACGCGATCATGGACAGCAGCCGCAGGCGTACCGGGTCGCCCAGTGCCTTGAACAGCTTGGCCAGCTCGGCGGCCTGGTCCTCGTCCAGCGGCGCGGTCGCCAGGCCGGGGCAGCACGCGCCGCTCTCGTCGGTCTGCCCGAGGACCACAAGTTCTTGCTTCGACATGCGTCTATGTTGACATCCTTCGAATCAAGACGCAAGCTTGTATTGACAAACATCAATGCAAGCCGATGGGAGACCCGCCATGTCCCGTGCTCAGCTCGCCCTGCGTGTCAGTGACCTCGACGCGTCGATCACCTTCTACTCGAAGCTGTTCGGCACCGAACCCGCCAAGCGGCGCGAGGGCTACGCCAACTTCGCCATCACCGAGCCCCCGCTCAAGCTCGTCCTGATCGAGGGCGGCCCCGGCGAGGAGACCCGGCTCGACCACCTCGGCGTCGAGGTCGAGTCCACCGACCAGGTCGTCGCGGCAACCACTCGCCTCAAGGACGCCGGCCTGGCCACCTTCGAGGAGAACGACACCTCCTGCTGCTACGCCCTCCAGGACAAGGTGTGGGTGCACGGCCCCGGTAAGGAGCCGTGGGAGGTGTACGTGGTCAAGGCCGACGCCGGCACACTCGGCAAGAGCGCCGCCCCGGCCACGACCGGCGACGGCTGCCGCACCAGCCAGGTCTCCGAGGAAACCGCCCCCGCAGCGGCCGGGTGCGCCTGCGGACAATGAGCCGAACGGTCCGACCGACGTCCACGCGGGGCCGGGCATCGGCGGCCTGGGCTCGGAGGAGCACGCGTCACCGTCTTACGAGGATCCCGCCCGTGACCGCCCCCACCCACCACCGGCCGGGGCCGGTGGTATTGATCGGCGACACTGGTTACGCCATGCCCAAGCCCGGAGAACTGTCCGGCACCTTTCCGCCGGCTCCGGCGCCTTGCCACCGGTTCTGTCCGGCGCCACTGAGACAGCGAATCCGAGCGAGGTCGGTGGAGTCCCCATGGGCGAGGCAAGTCGGCGAACGCCGCACATCGCGCTCTCCCCCGGCTGTCGGACGCGGCTCAGCCCAGGTAGAAGTCCCTGCGGGCCGCCACGAACGCCTCGATCGACTGGGCGGGGATGCCCGTCACGCGCTTGACGCCGTCGGTCGTGCGGTCGTAACGGTTGTCCCGGTGCAGCTGGGCCATGGTGGCGATGTGCTGTTCGACGTGCGGCGGCATCCCCAGCTTCGGGAGCTGTGCTTCCCACCTCTCCGGGGGCACGTCCACGTAGGACACCGGTCGCCCCAGCGCCCGCGAGAATTCCGCGGCCAGCTCCGTCATGTCGACCGAGCGCGGCCCGGTCAGCTCGTAGACCTGTCCGATGTGCGGAGCCGGGTCGCGGAGCACGGCGGCGATGACCCTGGCGACGTCGTCCACGGCGACCGGCGAGGTGCGTCCGGTGCCGAACGGCAGCGCGATCGTGCCGTTTTCCTGAATCGACCGTGCCGCCATCGTGGTGAACAGCGGAGTGTCCAGGAACGCCGTCGGCCGGATGTGCACCACGGGCAGACCCGACCAGTCGAAGACCTGCTCCGCCAGCCAGTGCAGCCGCTGCTGATGCGACTCTTCGGTGCTGGTGGCGGTCATCTGCGACACCGTCATCTGCGACAGGTCGACCAAGGCCTCCAGCTTCCCGTACTCCCTCGCAACGGAGGCCACCACGGTCGCTGCCAGCAGGTGGTCCGGCGACACGCGCATCGCGAAGTACATCCGCGCCACGCCTTGCAGCGCGGCCGCTACCGTATCGGGCCGGGTCAGGTCACCGATGACGACCTCCGCGCCGAGCGTCCGCAGCTCAGCCGCACGCTCGTCCTCGCGACGGACCATGAAACGCACCGGCACATCCTGAGCACGCAAGTGCTCGAAGACCGTACGGCCCACGCCGCCGGCACCGGGGATAAGAACAAGGTTGTCGGCAACCATCAGTCGATCTCCTTCGGAGTCATGGAATATCTGAGTTGAGGTGTGATCAGCGTGTCAGCGGAGCTGTCAGCAAGGCGTTGGCCCCGGAGACGTCACCGCTGATCCGGGTGGCGATTTCACAGGGGTCTCCAGTGCTGCCGGTGGTTCGGCGACTGCCGGGCAGAGGAGGTCAGCGGCACCTAGGCCGGCACAGGCCTCACCCGCGCGGGCGCACTCCTGCCCTCCATGGTGAGCCCGCCTGTAGTGGCGCCCTCATCGAGCAGCCGAAGCACGATCTCGATGACGACGGTGTCGGCGGTGGCACTGCGGGGACGTCCCCGGCAGGCGGTCGCCTCCGGTGTCTCGCGGGGATGGTTCGTGATCACCGTCGGGCTCCCGCGGTCCGGCGCTGGGACCTGTCACCACCGGCGGCCACGGCGGCGTCCTTGCCCGGCAGGAAGACCAGCACGACGACCGCGCCGACCAGGGCGACGGCCGCCGATCCTATTGCGGTGATGTGCATGGCATGAATGAAGGCGTCGTGAGCGGGCTGCACCAGCACCTTGCCGGCCGGTCCCAGCTTCTCGGCGACGGACAGGGTCGCCTGGACGGATTCACCTGCGGCGTGCCGGTCGGAGGCGGGCAGCACGCCCAGGTGGCCGTCGATGCCGCTGCGGTAACTGGTGGACAGCAACGCCCCCAGCACGGCGACCCCCAAGGCTCCGCCGACCTGCCGGAAGGTGTTGTTGATCGCGGATCCGGAGCCGGCCTTCTCCCGCGGCAACGACGACATGATCATGACGGTGGCGGGCGGCATCACATGCGCCATCCCCGTGCCCATCAGGAAGAACAGCACCTCCAGCACCCAGATGGGGGTGTCCTGGCCGAGCAGCACGAAGCCGGCGAAGGCCACGGCGGTCAGGACGAGGCCGCCGGCGCACACGGCTCGGGCACCGAAGCGGTCGACGACCAGCCGGGCCCGCGGGGCGAAGAACATCTGGGACGCGGCCAGCGGCAGCACGAGCAGACCGGACTGCAGGACGCTGTAGCCGCGCACGCTCTGGTTGTAGAAGACGCTGAAGAACGTGACGCCCGTGAGGGCGAAGAAGACCAGGCCGATGGCGGCGACGGACGCGGAGAACCGCCGGTTGCGGAACCAGGTGACGTCGAGGGCCGGATGGTCGCTGCTGCGCTGATGGACGACGAAGACCCCGAGGACCGCCAGGCCGGCCACGATCGGGCCCCAGGACTGGGCCACAGTGAAGTCGCCCTCCTGGCCGCCCTTGATGATGCCGTAGATCAGCGAGACCAGGCCCAGGACCGAGAGCACGACGCCGACCGGGTCGAGCTTGCCGGGCTTGGGGTTCTTCGAGTCGGGGACGATCGCGACCATCGCGACCATCGCGGCGACCACGATGGGCACGTTGACCAGGAAGACCGAGCCCCACCAGAAGTGCTGCAGCAGGATGCCGCCGGTGATGGGGCCGAGGGCAATGGCGAAACCGACCACACTGGTCCAGATGCCGATGGCCTTGGGCTGCTCCTCGCGCTCGAAGACGTTCATGATGATCGCGAGGGTGGCGGGCAGGATGAAGGCGCCGCCGAAGCCCATCACGGCGCGGAAGCCGATGAGCTGCCCGGGGGAGGCCGACGACGCGGACAGCGCCGATCCCGCGCCGAACACCAGCATGCCGAAGAGGAGCACCTTCTTGCGGCCGAGCCGGTCACCGAGCAGACCCGCGGTGAAGAGCAGTCCGGCGAAGACCAGCGTGTAGGAGTTGATCGCCCACTCCAGCTGGCTCTGGGTGGAGCCGAGTCCGGTCGGAGCGGGTTGGGCGATGGTCTTCGTCGCCACGTTGAGGATCGAGTTGTCCAGCATCACCACCAGGAGGCTGGAACAGAGCACGGTCAGGACGGCCCAGCGCCGGCGGTGGACCGACTCGGAAACGCTTCGTCGCTGGGCAGGCGGCACGGGTGGCGTGGGCCCCGCGGGCGTCGAGGAGCCGATGGGGGTGGGTGGTGATGCCACAGGGGGTCTCCAGTGCTGTCGGTCGTTCTGCGATCGCGGGTCGGAGGACATCGGCCTCAGACGGTGGGAGGCGGCGCAAGGCCCCGCTCGACCTGTCGGGCGATCTCATCGGTACCTAATAGATGTCGGTAATAATCTAAACTGAGGCTAGGATAGATGGCAAGTGACATCCATTTGAGGAGAGTGATTCCATGGGCCGCGTGTCCCTGGCGCAAGCACAGGAGAACCGGCGACGCGTCGTAGCCACCGCCTCCCGGATGTTCCGCGAGAAAGGCACCGCGGTCAGCGTCGCCGACCTGATGAAGGCCGCCGGGCTCACCCATGGCGGGTTCTACAAGCAGTTCGCCTCCAAGGAGGACCTGGTCGACGAGGCCATCGCCCACGCCTTCGCCGAGCAGGCGGCGCACTCGGCCGTGGCGCTCGAGGATCACGAGGCGCACGAGGCCGCCCGCCGGACGCTGATCGAGGACTACCTCTCGGTCTGGCACCGCGATCACGCCGGGGAGGGCTGCCCCGTCTCCGGATTCGCCGCTGACCTGGGGCGCGAGCCCGACCAGGCCGCCCGCGCCCGCCACGTCTACATCGACGGGGTACGGAACCGCGCCGCTCGGCTGGCCACCGGCGACGACGACGGCATGGCCCAGTTCTGCACCATGGTCGGTGCTCTCGTCCTCGCCCGCGCCACCCGGGGCAACCCGCTCTCCGAAGAACTGCTGGAGGCCGCGCGCACGGCTCTCACCGAGAGCGGCACCGGGCAGTCCGAACCGCAGCAGCGCACGGACTGACCGGGGGCCGGCTGACGGCGCCGGCCGGCACGTACAGCGACCGCTGGGCCGTCTCTGGGCCGTGAAGCGTTGACCAAGGGTGACAGGGGACACCGGAGGGTGACAGGCCCCTCGCCCATCCGACCTGGGCGGGGCCAAACGATCTGCGACACTGGTTACGCCATGCCTAAGCCCGGAGAACTCACCTTTGTCTCGCCGCGCGGAGCCAAGAAGCCGCCGCGGCACCTTGCCGATCTCACGCCTGCCGAGCGCAAAGAGGCGGTTGCCGCGATCGGTGAGAAGCCGTTTCGTGCCAAGCAGCTCTCGCAGCACTACTTCGCCCGGTACGCGCACGACCCCGCCGAGTGGACGGACATCCCGGCCGCCTCGCGCGGCAAGCTCCAGGAAGCGCTGCTTCCCGAGCTGATGACGGTCGTGCGGCACCTGTCGACCGACCAGGACACCACCCGCAAGACCCTGTGGCGGCTCTTCGACGGCACGCTCGTCGAGTCCGTGCTCATGCGCTACCCGGACCGGGTGACCATGTGCATCAGTTCGCAGGCGGGCTGCGGGATGAACTGCCCGTTCTGCGCCACCGGACAGGCCGGCCTCGACCGGAACCTGTCGACCGGCGAGATCGTGCACCAGATCGTCGACGGGATGCGGGCGCTGCGTGACGGCGAGATCCCCGGGGGTCCGGCGCGGCTGAGCAACATCGTCTTCATGGGGATGGGCGAGCCGCTCGCCAACTACAAGCGGGTGGTCGGCTCGATCCGCGCCCTCACCGACCCCGAGCCGGACGGGCTGGGGCTGTCGCAGCGCGGTATCACCGTCTCGACGGTCGGTCTGGTTCCCGCGATCAACCGGTTCGCGGACGAGGGCTTCAAGTGCCGGCTCGCGATCTCCCTGCACGCCCCGGACGACGAACTGCGTGACACCCTCGTCCCCGTGAACACACGGTGGCAGGTGCGCGAGGTGCTCGACGCCGGCTGGGGATACGCGGACCGGTCCGGACGCCGTCTGTCCATCGAGTACGCGCTGATCCGCGACATCAACGACCAGGCCTGGCGGGGCGACCGGCTCGGCCGGATGCTCAAGGGCAAGCCCGTGCACGTCAACCTCATCCCGCTGAACCCGACCCCGGGCTCGAAGTGGACCGCGTCGCGGCCCGAGGACGAGAAGGCGTTCGTCGAGGCGATCGCCGCCCACGGCGTCACGGTCACCGTCCGGGACACCCGGGGCCAGGAGATCGACGGGGCGTGTGGTCAGCTCGCCGCGACCGAGCGGTAGTCTGAACCGAGTCGGTCTGTTTCGTCATCTTCGTCGTTCGATGTCGTCATAGCCCGGCATCTTCACCGTCCGACATCTTCATATTCCGACAGGGGAGCGCCACAGCGCTGAGAGTGCGGGACAGACCGCAGACCCTCTGAACCTTGCCCAGGTCATTCTGGGTAGGAAGTTCGGTCATTACTCAAGCTGTTGCGCCCTGCCCGGGAACCGTCAGAGGTCCCGGGCAGGGCCGCGTCTCTTCCTGGTCACCCAGGAGGAATCAGTGATCAACAACACCAGCGGCGGCAGACGGCTCGCGGTCACGGCCGTCGGGCTCGGCCTCGTCGCGCTGCCCGTGCTGTCCGCGTGCGGCTCGTCCGACGCCACCGGCTCGGGCGACTCGAAGACGATCACGCTCGTCAGCCACGACTCGTGGCTCGTGTCGAAGAACGTCCTGGCGGACTTCGAGAAGCGGTCCGGCTACAAGGTCCGCGTCCTCAAGGACGGCGACGCCGGGCAGGCCGTGAACAAGGCCATCCTGACCAAGGACAACCCCCAGGGCGACGTCCTCTTCGGCGTCGACAACACCCTGCTCTCCCGCGCGCTCGACAACGGGCTCTTCCAGCCGTACGAGGCCAAGGGCGCGGACCAGGTCCTGCCGGAGTACCGGACCGACCAGGACAAGCACCGGGTCACGCCCGTCGACACGGGCGACATCTGCGTCAACTACGACAAGGCCTGGTTCAGCAAGCACAAGCTGGCCCCGCCGCGGTCCTTCGACGACCTGGCCAAGCCCGCGTACAAGAACCTCCTGGTCACCGAGAACGCCGCCACCTCCTCGCCCGGCCTCGGCTTCCTGCTCGGGTCCGCCGCGCACTACGGCGACGAGAACTGGCAGGGCTACTGGAAGAAGCTCAAGGCCAACGGCGTCAAGGTCGTGGACGGCTGGGAGCAGGCCTACAACGAGGAGTTCTCGGGGTCCGCCGGCGGCAGGAAGGCCAAGGCAGACCGGCCGCTCGTCGTCTCGTACGCCTCCTCGCCGCCCGCCGAGGTCATCTACGGCGACCCGAAGCCCGCCACGGCCCCGACCGGCGTCGCGGACGGCACCTGCTTCCGGCAGGTCGAGTACGCGGGCCTGCTCAGCAACGCCAAGAACGCCAAGGGCGGCAAGGCGCTCCTGGACTTCCTGCTCACCAAGGAGTTCCAGGAGGACATGCCGCTCAACATGTTCGTCTACCCGGTCCGTGAGGGCGCGCGGGTACCGGCCGAGTTCACCCGGTACGGTCCGCAGGCCGAGCATCCCCAGACCCTGGCGTCCGCGAAGATCGCCGCCGACCGCGACCAGTGGGTCAAGTCGTGGACCTCGCTCGTACTGAAGTAGCCGCCGACGGGACGGTGAAGGCCGGCGGTCCCGAGAGGACCGCCGGACCGGCCGGGCCCGGCGGGCGGGACCGCGCCGACCGGACTCCGCGCCCGGCCTGCGGACAGAACGCGGCGCGGTTCGCCCTGATGGCGCTGCCCGTCGTGTTCTTCGCGCTCTTCTTCGCCTATCCCGTCGCCGCGATCGTCTCGCGCGGGCTCCATACGGACGGCGGCTGGCAACTGGGCCGCGTCTGGGACGTCGCGACCCGCCCCGACATCCGGCACGTGCTGTGGTTCACCACCTGGCAGGCGCTCGCCTCGACGGCGCTCACGCTGCTGGTCGCGCTCCCCGGCGCGTACGTCTTCGCGCGCTTCGACTTCCGCGGCAAACGGATTCTCCGGGCCGTGGTGACGGTGCCCTTCGTCCTTCCGACCGTGGTCGTCGGCACGGCGTTCCTCGCGCTGGTCGGCCGGGGCGGACTGCTCGACGAGCTGTGGGGCGTACGCCTGGACAGCACCGTGTGGGCCATCCTCCTCGCGCACGTCTTCTTCAACTACGCCGTGGTCGTACGGACCGTCGGCGGGCTCTGGTCGCAGCTCGACCCGCGCCAGGAGGAGGCCGCACGCATGCTCGGGGCCTCGCGCCTGGCGGCCTGGCGCAGGGTGACGCTGCCCGCGCTCGGACCCGCCGTGGCCGCCGCCGCCCTCATGGTCTTCCTCTTCACCTTCACCTCGTTCGGCGTGGTGCAGATCCTCGGCGGCCCGACCTTCTCGACCCTCGAAGTCGAGATCTACCGGCAGACCTCCGAGATCTTCGACCTCACGACGGCGGCCGTGCTGACGATCGTCCAGTTCGTCGCCGTCGGCGCGATCCTCGCCGTGCACGCGGCGACCGTACGCCGACGGGAGACCGCCCTGCGTCTGGTGGCCCCGGACACCACCGCGCGCCGGCCCCGCGGCGGCGGACAGTGGGCGCTCCTCGCGGGCGTGCTCGTGAGCATCGCGGTGCTGCTCGTGCTGCCGCTCGCGGTCCTCGTCCAGCGGTCCCTCGACGCCCCGGGACTCGGCTACTACCGGGCCCTGGCCGACGACGACGGAGGCGTCTTCCTCGTCGCCCCGATCGAGGCGGTCGGCAACTCCCTGGAGTACGCGCTCGCCGCCACCGCCATCGCCGTGCTGATCGGCGGTCTGGCCGCGGCCGCCCTCACCCGGCGCGCCGGCCGGCTGATGCGGGGCTTCGACGCACTGCTGATGCTGCCGCTCGGCGTCTCCGCGGTGACCGTGGGCTTCGGGTTCCTGATCGCCCTGGACGAGCCGCCGCTCGACCTGCGCGCGAGCTGGATCCTCGTGCCGCTGGCACAGGCGCTGGTCGGCGTCCCCTTCGTCGTACGGACCATGCTGCCCGTGCTGCGCGCGGTGGACGGGCGGCTGCGGGAGGCCGCGGCCGTCCTCGGGGCGTCGCCGTGGCGGGTGTGGCGCGAGGTCGATCTTCCGATGGTGCGGCGGGCCCTGCTGATCGCGGCCGGTTTCGCCTTCGCCGTCTCCCTCGGGGAGTTCGGCGCGACCGTCTTCATCGCACGGCCCGACAACCCGACTCTCCCGGTCGCGGTGGCCCGGCTGCTCGGGCGCGCGGGCGATCTCAACTACGGCCAGGCGATGGCCCTTTCGACGATCCTGATGGTGGTGTGCGCGGTGGCTCTGCTGCTGTTGGAGCGGGTACGGACCGACCGGACCGGGGAGTTCTAGATGCTGCTGAGCCTGCAGGGCGCGACCGTACGCTTCGGCGGGCGGGCCGTGCTCGACACCGTCGACCTCGATGTCGCCGAACACGAGATCGTCTGCGTGCTGGGGCCGAGCGGCAGCGGCAAGTCCACGCTGCTGCGGACGGTGGCCGGACTTCAGCCGCTGGACGCGGGCCGGGTCGTGCTGGACGGACAGGACCAGGGGGGTGTTCCCGCGCACAAGCGGGGCGTCGGCCTGATGTTCCAGGACCACCAGCTCTTCCCGCAGCGGGATGTTGGCGGCAACGTGGCCTTCGGGCTGCGGATGCACGGCACGTCGAAGAGCGGGCAGGCGGCCAGGGTGGGGGAACTGCTCGACCTCGTCGGTCTGCCCGGAGCCCGCGACCGTGCCGTCGCCTCGCTCTCCGGCGGCGAACAGCAGCGCGTGGCGCTGGCCCGCGCCCTGGCCCCGAGCCCCCGGCTGCTGATGCTCGACGAACCGCTCGGCCAGCTCGACCGCTCGCTGCGCGAGCGGCTCGTCGTCGAGCTGCGTCAGCTCTTCGGCGCGCTGGGCACGACCGTGCTCGCGGTCACGCACGACCAGGGCGAGGCCTTCGCGCTCGCCGACCGGGTCGTGGTGATGCGCGACGGGCGGATCGCCCAGACCGGCACGCCCCTCGATGTCTGGCAGCAGCCCGCGGACGCCTTCGTGGCCCGCTTCCTCGGCTTCGACAACGTGGTCGAGGCGACGGTGGGCGCCGGTGCCGCCGACACCCCGTGGGGCAAGGTCCCCGTGCCCGAGGGCGCCCCCCAGGGGCCCGGAACGCTCCTCGTACGGCCCGCCGGTGTGCGGCTCACGGCCGCGGCGGACGGGCTGCGCTGCACGGTCGCCGCACGCACCTTCCGGGGCACGCACGTCGCCGTGCGGCTGCAGCCGGAGGGCGCGCCCGCGCTGGAGGCGGCGTGCGCGCTGCGGGACGCGCCGGAGCCCGGGGACGTGGTCGGGGTGGAGTTCGACGCGGGCGAGGTCGTCGTCCTCGGGACGTGATCCCCGGGAAAGGACCGGCGCGGCACGCCGGTCGAGCGCGGTGTCCGGACAGGCGTGGGTCGCCCCCCCCCAGCGGGGGGGGGCCGCAAAAGCGGTTGGGTATAAGGGGACGACACCCGAGATGGGCCCCGCGCGGGCAATACGCAATAAAA
>NZ_JBHYXD010000070.1:0-25047 GCF_042751995.1 Streptomyces sp. NPDC059371
GGCCCACTCTCGCCCACACCCCCCCCCCCCCCCAACCCCCGATCAAGCGCGGTCTGGTGGGCTCGGATTTGTGTATACGAGACCGCTCCCCGGGGGTCGCGAGGACCCCGTGGGGGGCGCACGCGGCGACCCCGATCCGGGCGTCCCCGACGTCGATCGCGAGCCGACGTCCTCTGCGCATGTCCGCTGCCCTTACTTGGCCGTCTCGGCGACGAGGCGCTGGACCGCGTCGATGGCCTCGCCGACGGCGGCCGCGTTCTGGCCTCCGCCCTGGGCGACGTCCGGCTTGCCGCCACCGCCGCCACCGAGGGTCTTGGCGGCGCCACGGACCAGCTCGCCGGCCTTCAGACCGCGCTCGCGGGCGGGCTCGTTGGTGGCGATGACCGTCAGGGGCTTGCCGCCCACGACCGTGAACAGGGCCACGACGGCGGCCCGTCCGCCCTGGATGCGGCCGCGCACGTCGAGGACCAGCTTGCGCAGGTCGTCGGCGCCCGTGCCGTCCGGGACCTGACCGGTGACCAGGGCCACTCCGTTGACGTCCTTGGCGGACTCGACGAGACCGGCGGCGGCCTGGAGGACCTTCTCCGCGCGGAACTTCTCGATCTCCTTCTCGGCGTCCTTCAGCTTGCCGAGCATGGCGGAGATCTTCTCCGGAAGCTCCTCCGGGCGGCCCTTGACCAGTTCCTGGAGCTGGGCGACGACCGTGTGCTCACGGGCCAGGAAGTTGTACGCGTCGACGCCGACCAGGGCCTCGATGCGCCGCACGCCGGAGCCGATGGACGACTCGCCGAGCAGCTTCACCAGTCCGAGCTGGGAGGTGTTGTGCACGTGGGTGCCGCCGCACAGCTCCTTGGAGAAGTCGCCGATGGTCACGACGCGGACGCGCTCGCCGTACTTCTCGCCGAACTCGGCGATGGCGCCCTGCTTCTTGGCCTCGTCGAGGCTCAGGATCTCGGCGTGCACGTCCAGGTCGCGGGCGAGCACCTCGTTGATCTGCTGCTCGACGTCCGTCATCACGGCCGTCGGGACGGCGGACGGGGAGCCGAAGTCGAAACGGAAGCGGCCGGGCTGGTTCTCGGAACCGGCCTGGGCGGCCGTCGGACCGAGGGCGTCGCGCAGCGCCTGGTGCGTGAGGTGCGTGGCCGAGTGGGCGCGGGCGATGGCCGTACGACGGCGTACGTCGATGACGGCCTGGGCCTTGGCGCCGACGGTGACCTCGCCGACCTGGACGACGCCCTTGTGGACGTACACGCCCGGGACGGGCTTCTGGCAGTCGCGGATCTCGATGACGGCACCGGACTCGACCCGGATGCGGCCGGTGTCACCGATCTGGCCGCCGCCCTCCGCGTAGAAGGGGGTGCGGTCGAGGACGATCTCGACCTCGTCGCCCTCGGTGGCGGCCGGCGAGGAGACGCCGTCCACGAGGATGCCGACGATCGTCGACTCGGCCTCGGTGCCGTCGTACCCGACGAAGTCGGTCTCACCGGCGGCGTCGGCGATCTGACGGTAGGCGCCGACGTCCGCGTGGCCGGACTTCTTGGCGCGGGCGTCGGCCTTGGCCTTGTCCCGCTGCTCCTTCATCAGGCGGCGGAAACCGTCCTCGTCCACCGACAGGCCCTGTTCGGCGGCCATTTCGAGGGTGAGGTCGATCGGGAAGCCCCAGGTGTCGTGGAGCAGGAAAGCCTTGTCGCCGGCGAGAACCGTGCCGCCGATCTCCTTGGTGTCCGTGATGGCCGTGTCGAGGATGTTCGTGCCGGCCCTCAGCGTCTTGAGGAAGGCGGCCTCCTCGGCGAGGGCGACGGTCTCGATCCGCTGCCGGTCGCTGACCAGGTCCGGGTACTGCTGTCCCATCATCGCGATCACGACGTCGATGAGGTCCTTGACGACCGGTCCGGTGGCGCCGAGCAGGCGCATGTTGCGGATGGCGCGGCGCATGATGCGGCGCAGCACATAGCCGCGGCCCTCGTTGCCGGGGCTCACACCGTCGCCGATGAGCATCACGGAGGTGCGCATGTGGTCGGTGACCACACGCAGCGACACGTCGGAAGCGTGGGTGCTGCCGTACTCGACACCCGTCAGCTCGGTGGCCTTCTTGATGACGGCCATGGAGGTGTCGATCTCGTACATGTTCTGCACGCCCTGCAGAATCATGGCGAGGCGCTCGAGGCCGAGGCCGGTGTCGATGTTCTTGCTGGGCAGGTCGCCGAGGATCTCGAAGTCGTCCTTCGAGGTGCCCTCGCCGCGCTCGTACTGCATGAAGACCAGGTTCCAGATCTCCACGTAGCGCTCGTCGTTGACGGCCGGGCCGCCCTCGACGCCGAACTCCGGACCGCGGTCGTAGTTGATCTCGGAGCACGGACCACAGGGGCCCGGGACGCCCATGGACCAGTAGTTGTCCTTCTTGCCCAGGCGCTGGATGCGCTCGGCCGGGACGCCGATCTTGTCGCGCCAGATGGTCTCGGCCTCGTCGTCGTCGAGGTAGACCGTGATCCACAGACGCTCGGGGTCGAGGCCGTAACCACCCTTGTCCTGGGGCGAGGTGAGCAGCTCCCAGGCGTAGGTGATGGCCCCTTCCTTGAAGTAGTCACCGAAGGAGAAGTTGCCGCACATCTGGAAGAACGTGCCGTGGCGCGTGGTCTTGCCGACCTCTTCGATGTCGGGCGTGCGCACGCACTTCTGCACGCTGGTGGCGCGCGCCCAGGGGGCCTTGACCTCACCGAGGAAGTACGGCTTGAAGGGGACCATGCCGGCGGGGACCAGGAGCAGAGTCGGGTCGTCCGCGATGAGCGACGCCGAAGGGACGACGGTGTGACCGCGCTCCTCGTAGAAGCTCAACCAGCGGCGGCGGATTTCAGCCGACTCCATCAGTGGTCCTCATTCCGGTTGTACGTGTACGTCGTGTTGTCGATGTACTTGATCTGCTTGTTGTCGCCCGACTGCTCGCCGCCGCCGATCGCGGCGATACGGCGCTGGGTGGGCAGTTCGGGATCCGGGTCCGCGTTCAGACCGAGCACCTCGCCGAGTTCGGCCTCTCGCTGGGCCATCCCGTCGCGGACGTCGAGCGCGAACTCCTTGAGGCGGTGACCCGCGTCGATCGCCTTGTTCGCGGCCTGCGCCGCGAGGCTCTCGGGGGTGAGCTGCCTGAGCTTGCGGTTGACCTTGGTGGTGGCCCATACACCCGCGGCTGCGCCCGCGGTGAACCAGAACGTACGGCGGAACATCGCTGCGTCAGTCCTTCTTCCGCTTTCCCCGCCGCGTGGACGGGACGGTGCGGCCCACGATCACGGTACGCCGGGACGCTTTGTCGGGCACATTCTCACGACGGCCTCCGATGGCCCGGCGCACGCCGTACCCGAACGCCGCGACCTTGACCAGCGGGCCGCCGAACGTGGAGGCGACGGTCGTCGACAGCGCCGAGGCGTTCGACGTGACCTCCTGGACGTCCGACGCGATGGCGTCGACCCGGTCGATCTGCGTCTGCGCGGAGCGCACCGCGGCCGAGGCGTCGGCCAGGAGCGGGACGGCCTGGTCGGTCACGTCCGCCACGAGCTTGGTGGTCGCCCTGAGCGTCTGGGCCAGCCTCACCAGCGCGACGGCGAGGAAGGAGACCAGGATCGCCCAGAAGACGGCCACCAGGATCCCGGCCACCTCACCACCGGACACTGTGCACCCGCTCCCTGACTGTGTGCCTGCACATCGAAAAGTCGTCACCCGAGCCTATCGCGCCGGGGCCGGGGCTCCGTACCGCATTTATCCGCTCCGGAGTGTGGAGTTGCGCGAACCGATTGTACGGAGCGCTAACGGGTCAGTACGCTCCGTATCTCATGCAGCGTTCTCATCCCGTCCGACACTCCGGTCCTGCGGTACCCGGCAATCTGCCCCTGGAACTCGACGCGTTCGTGGGGCGTTCCGCCGAGCTCGCGCGGCTGGCCGAGGCGCTGGAGGCGGTCCGGCTGGTCACCGTGACCGGCATGGGAGGCGTCGGCAAGACCCGGTTCGCCACGCACGCGGCGGCGGGGACTGACCCGCTCGACGGGGTGTGGCACGTGGACCTGTCCGCGGTGCACGACCCGGGACTCGTCGAGTACGCCGTGGCCGAGGCCCTCGGTCTGACGGACCACACGGCGAAGCCGCCGCGCCGGATGCTGCTCGACCATGTCGCCGGGCGCCGGCTCCTGCTGGTCCTGGACGGCTTCGAGCACCTGGTCGACGTGAGTGCCTCGCTGGTGGGCGAGTTGCTGCGGCGGGCGCCCGGACTGCGGGTGCTGGCCGTGGGCCGCAGACCGCTGGGGCTCGCGGGCGAGCGGGTGTTCCCGCTGGCCCCGCTGGCCGAGACGGAGGCGATGGAGCTGTTCGCGGACCGGGCGGCTGCCCGCGTGCCCGGCTTCGCGCTGGACGAGGGGAACAGGTCCGACGTCCTGGAGCTGTGCCGGCGATTGGACGGGATCCCGCTGGCGCTGGAACTGGCGGCGGGGCGCGTCGGCGCCCTCTCCCCCGCGCAGTTGCTCGCCCGCCTGGAGGACCGGTTCCGGCTGCTGACCGGCGGTGTGCGCGACGCGCCGCCGCGGCACCAGACCCTGCGGACGGCGATCGGCTGGAGCCACGAACTGTGCACGCCGGGCGAACGGCTGCTGTGGGCACGCCTCTCGGTGTTCGCCGGGCAGTTCGACCTGGAAGCCGCGGAGTACGTGTGCAGCGGGGACGGACTGCACGCCGACGACGTCCTGGACGTGCTCGGCGAACTGCTCGCGCAGTCGGTGTTGTCGCGCGAGGAGACCGCGGCCGGCGTGCGCTACCGGATGCTGGACACGGTCCGGGCCTACGGCGCGCACTGGCTGACGGCGACGGGCGACGCGGAGCGGCTGCGCCGTCGCCACCGCGACTGGTACATGGGCCTGGTGACGTGGTGCGAGCTGGACTGGTTCTCGCCGCGGCAGGCCGAGGTGGCGGTGCGCGTCGAGACGGAACTGCCGAATCTGCGCTGCGCGCTGGAGTATTCGCTCGGCGAACCCGACGAGGCGCATCTGGGCCAGTATCTGGCGGGCGCCCTGTGGTTCTACTGGGTCGGCTGCGGCCGCCTCTCGGAGGGGCGGCACTGGCTGGAGCGCAGTGTCGAGCTCGACGGCGACCGCGACCAGTCACGGCTGAAGGCCCTGTGGGTGCTCGGCTATGTGGCGGTCCTCCAGGGGGACTCGGTGCCCGCGCTGTCCGCGCTCCAGGAGTGCCGCGACGAGGCGGAGCGCTGCGAGAACGCCGTCGCGGTCGCGTACGCCGAGCATCGCACCGGCTGTCTGGCCCTGGTCACGGACGACATGGCGCGCGCCGAGAAGCTGCTGCGCTCGGCGCTGGACCGCTATCACGAGATCGGCGAGCTCAACAGCAATGTGCTGATGGGCCAGATCGAACTGGCCATGGCTCTCGCCTTCCAGGGCGACATGCCGGGCGCGGTGAAACTGTGCGAGGACGTCCGCGGGGTCTGCGAGGACCACGGTGAGCGCTGGGCGCTGGCGTACGCGCTGTACGTCCTCGCGTACCAGGCCCAGGTCGAGGGCGATCAGGCGCGGGCGCGCGGTCTGCTGGAGCAGGGCCTCGGTATCGCGCACAGCTTCCACGATCTGCTCGGCGCCGTTCTCGCGGTCGAACTGCTCGCCCTGGTCACGGTGGTGGAGGGCGACGCGGCCGAGGGCGCGGTGCTCCAGGGGGCGGCGTCGCGCATGTGGCCGTCGGTGGGTCTGCCGCTGTTCGGCTCGGCGTACTACAACGCGCCGCACGAGCGCTGCGCGGCCCTTGCCCGGCAGGAGCTGGGCGACGAGCGGTACGAGGAGTGCGTACGGGCGGGCGGGCTGCTCGGGCAGGACGCGGCGGTCGCCCGCGCGCTGGGCGGGGCCGGGGTGCCGCCGCTCGGTGCGGTGCCCTCGCCGCGCAGGCTGCCCCCGGATGTGCGAAAGCCCGCCGTCTCGCCCACCTCGAAGGGCGGGGAGACGACGGGCTGACGCCGACGCGTAGGTGGTACCGCGTCCGCTGTAAGAAGATCAGCGGGCGTAGTACTCGACGACGAGCTGCTCGTCGCAGATCACCGGGATCTCCTTGCGGTTCGGCTCACGGTCCAGGCGGAACGCCAGGGCCGGGAGGTTCACCTGGAGGTAGCGCGGGGTCTCACCGTCGGGGGCGAAGCCACCGGCGCGGGAAACCTCGAACAGCGTCTTGCTGCGGCTGCGCTCGCGGACCATCACGACATCGTCGGGACGGACGCGGAACGAGGGCTTGTCGACCTTCTGGCCGTTGACCTCGATGTGGCCGTGAACGACCATCTGGCGGGCCTGGTAGATCGTGCGGGCGATGCCCGAACGAAGGACCAGCGCGTCGAGACGACGCTCCAGCTCGATGACCAGAGCCTCACCGGTCTTGCCCTGCGTCTTGGCGGCACGCTCGTAGGCGCGGACGAGCTGGCGCTCGGACACGTCGTACTGCGCGCGCAGACGCTGCTTCTCGAGCAGACGGACCTTGTAGTCCGAGTTCTGCTTGCGGCCACGGCCGTGCTCGCCCGGCGGGTAGGGGCGGGCCTCGAAGTACTTGACGGCCTTCGGGGTCAGCGCGATGCCGAGGGCACGCGACTTCTTGACCTTGGGGCGGGACTGATTCGCCACTGTCTGTATCTCTTTCCTTATACCGGCTCACCCGGGTTAAGGAGGTCGCATCCGCAGCCTGGGAAACCCTGCGGGCCCTGATGGGCCTGCCGGGCAGCCGCTCCCTGGTCTGGGCACATACGTGCAGCACACGAGTAGCCCACCGACCGTTCCCGGAAACCGAGTGGTGGTGGGCAGCCCGCGACACCTTCGACGGTGCGCGACGCTCCTGGATCCCCTCGTCGTACGAGTACGGTGTCGGGGTTCCGGCTGCATGTCCCGTTGGGTGATGCCGACCGGAGCCGGACGCGGGACGCAGCGCTCCGAGCCATGTTACAGGGTGCTCAGGAGCGCCCTCTACCGAGGCGCTTCCTGGTCCATTCCACCGCGTCGGCGTACCGCGCCTCGGCGCCGTGCCGGGTCGGGGTGTAGTACTCCCGGTCCGTGAGCTCCTCGGGCGCGTACTGCTGGGCCGCGATGCCCTCGGGCAGGTCGTGCGGGTACACGTACCCCTGGGCGTGCCCGAGCTTGGCCGCGCCCTTGTAGTGCCCGTCGCGCAGGTGGGCCGGCACCGGACCCGCGTGTCCCTTGCGCACGTCCTCCAGCGCGGCGCCGATGGCGGTCGTCGCGGCGTTGGACTTCGGGGCCAGCGCGAGGGCGATGGTGGCGTGGCTGAGGGTGAGCGCGGCCTCCGGGAAGCCGATCATCGCGACGGCCTGCGCGGCCGCCACGGCCATGGGCAGCGCGTTCGGGTCGGCGAGGCCGATGTCCTCGCTGGCGGAGATCATCAGGCGCCGGGCGATGAACCGGGGGTCCTCACCCGCATCGATCATCCGGGCCAGGTAGTGCAGGGCGGCGTCCACGTCGGAGCCGCGGATGGACTTGATGAGCGCGCTCGCCACGTCGTAGTGCTGGTCGCCGTCGCGGTCGTACGCCACGGCGGCGCGGTCGACCGTCGCCTCCAGCGTCTGGAGGGTGATCTCCGGCTCGCCCTTGTCGAGCGCCGCGCCGGCCGCGGCCTCCAGGGCGGTCAGGGCACGGCGGGCGTCGCCGCCGGCGATGCGCAGCAGATGGTTCTCGGTGTCGCCGGGCAGGGCCACGGAGTCCTTGAGGCCGCGCTCCGAGGTGAGCGCCCGGCACAGCAGGCCGCGCAGATCGTCGTCGGTGAGCGGTTCGAGGGTCAGCAGGAGGGAGCGGGAGAGCAGCGGCGAGATCACCGAGAAGTACGGGTTCTCGGTGGTCGCGGCGATCAGGGTCACCCAGCGGTTCTCCACGGCCGGGAGCAGGGAGTCCTGCTGGGCCTTGCTGAAGCGGTGGATCTCGTCCAGGAAGAGGACGGTCTCCTTGCCGTACCCGCCGGTGGCGCGGCGCGCGCCCTCGATGACCGCGCGCACCTCCTTGACGCCCGCGGTGATCGCGGAGAGTTCCACGAACCGCTTGTCGGTGGCCTTGGAGACGACGTACGCGAGGGTGGTCTTGCCGGTGCCCGGCGGCCCCCAGAGGATCACCGAGGACGGTCCGGCCGGGCCGCCGCTCCCCTCGGCGACGAGTCTGCGCAAGGGAGAGCCCGGCTTCAGCAGATGCTGCTGCCCCACGACCTCGTCGAGGGTGCGCGGGCGCATCCGTACGGCCAGGGGGCTGCTGGACGGGTCCTTCTCCTGGCGTTCTTCTGCGGCGGCGGTGAACAGGTCGGGCTCCACGTCCGAAACCCTATGTCACACCACCGACAATCCCTCCCGGGCCGTGGACCGCGGTCGCGACCGGCCCGTCAGCTCGTCCAGAAGTCCCACCAGCGGGTCAGGATCAGCATGCCGATGATGCCGATGTGCAGCGTCGGCAGGACCCAGGTGAACTCGCCGAAGAAGCCCTTGAGCCAGCCCGGGGCGGGCAGGAAGCCGTTACGGACGTTGAAGGACGTCACGTACCAGAACATGATGATCGTGGCGACCCAGGCCAGGCTGCACCACAGGCAGAGCGAGTTGATCCGGTACAGCGACTGGAACTGGAGCCAGGTGCAGAACGCGACGCCGAAGAGCGTGCCCGCGTTGAAGGTCAGCCAGTACCAGCGCGGGAAGGTCGCCCGGGCGAGCAGGCTCATGCCGACGCAGATCACGATGCCGTAGGCGACGAGCCCCATCATGGGGTTCGGGAAGCCGAAGGCCGCTGCCTGCTCGCTCTTCATGATGTTGCCGCAGGAGACGACCGGGTTCAGGCTGCAGCCCGGAACGAAGTTCGGGTTCTCCAACAGCTTGAACTTGTCGATCGTGATGACCCACGCGGCAAGGAGACCGGCCGCACCCGTGATCACCAGCAGCACCGCGAGGGCACGGCTGCCGCCGGCCGTCCGCGCCGGGGTGGCGGCAGGGCGTTCCTGACCGGTCGGGACGTCCTTGACTGTCGTCTTGTTCATCACGCCGTTTCCGTAGTTTCGAGGAGCCTGCGGGCAGGCTCATTGTGCCGCACCCGCCCGGCCGTCCACCGTTCGGTGGACATAAGAAGGTACGCACGGTCGCCCCGGAAGGTTCGGTTCGGGGAGATGCTCGTCCGCATGACAACTCACGCGGATCGGCTCGCGGTGGACGTACGGGGGCTGCGCAAGCAGTACGGCGACGTGACCGCGGTCGACGGTATCGATCTGGGCATCCGGCAGGGCGAGGTGTTCGGGCTGCTCGGACCCAACGGAGCGGGCAAGAGCACCACCGTGGAGATCCTCCAGGGCAATCGCCGGCGGGACGCGGGCGAGGTCTCCGTGCTCGGCTCGGACCCGGCGACGGCCACGCGCGCGTGGCGCTCACGCGTCGGAATCGTCTGGCAGGACGAATCCGCGCCCGCCGAGTTGACGGTGGGCGAGACCGTGCGGCATTTCTCCCGTTATTACCCGAATCCCCGTGACCCCGAGGAGGTCATCGGTCTGGTCGGTCTGGAGGCGAAGGCGGGCAGCAGGATCAAGTCGCTCTCGGGCGGTCAGCGCCGGCGGCTCGATGTGGCCCTCGGGGTGATCGGCGGGCCCGAGCTGCTGCTCCTGGACGAGCCGACCACGGGCTTCGACCCGGCGGCGCGACGGCAGTTCTGGGAGCTGATCCGAAAGCTGGCCGACGAGGGCACGACCATCCTGCTGACCACGCACTACCTGGAGGAGGCCGAGGCCCTCGCGGACCGGCTGGCGGTGATCGCGCGGGGCCGGGTCGTCGCCGAGGGCGAACCGGCCGCGCTGCGCGAGCGGTTCGGCAGCGAGGCCACGGTCGAATGGACGGAGGCCGACGGCAGCCCGCGCGGCGAGCGCACGGACACACCCACGAAGACGGTCGCCGAGCTCATCCGCCGCTTCGACGGGGAGATCCCGGGACTGCGGGTGAGCCGCCCCACCCTGGAGGACGTCTATCTGCGACTGACCGGCCTGGAGGACGCGCGATGACCACGACCGACGTACGGCCGGGCACGAAGGACGCGTCCGGCCGGCTGCCCGGCGCCTGGGGGCTCGGACTGCGCCACGGCGGCCTGGAGCTCAAGCAGTTCTTCCGGCAGCGGGACCAGGTGGTGTTCACCTTCGCCTTCCCGGTCGTCTTCCTGTTCCTGTTCGCGTCGATCTTCAGCGACGACGTGAAGGGCGCGGGCATCACCGCCTCCCAGCTCTACGTCCCCGCGATGATGGCCGCGGGCATCATGTCGACCAGCTTCCAGTCCCTCGGCATCTCCATCGCGATCGAACGCGACGAGAAGGTGCTGCGCCGGCTGCGCGGCACACCGATGCCGCCGGCCGCGTACTTCTTCGGCAAGATATGGCTGGTTCTGGTGACCGGCGCCCTGGAGACGGCGATCCTGCTCGCCGTCGGCACCACGCTGTACGACGTCGACCTGCCCTCCGATCCCGGCAAGTGGGCGGACTTCGGCTGGATCTTCGTCCTGGGTCTGACGGCCTGCGCCCTGCTCGGCATCGCGATCAGTTCGGTCCCGAAGTCGGGCAAGAGCGCCACGTCGGTGGTCGTTCTGCCCTTCCTCGTCCTCCAGTTCATCTCCGGCGTCTACATCTCCGTCGACACCATCCCGGACTGGATGCTGAACATCGGCGCGCTGTTCCCCCTCAAGTGGATGTGCCAGGGGCTGCGCGGGGTGTTCCTGCCCGACTCCGCGAAGGTCCTGGAGCAGGCGGGCGACTGGGAGTTCGGGCGGATCGCGCTGGTGCTCGGGGCGTGGTGCGTCGGAGGACTGCTGCTGTGCCTGCTGACGTTCCGCTGGAAGAACCGGCGCGACGGCTGACGACTCCGGCACGCCGGAGGCCGACGACCGGCGCTCCCGTCCCGGTGGGAGACCCACCGGGACGGGAGCGGCCTCATCGGCCCAGGCGCGAACGCAGTTCGGACACGACCTCGTCGACCGCGACCGCCGTCTGCTCCCCGGACTCCATGTCCTTGAGCTGTACGACGCCCTCGGCGAGATCCCGCTCACCGGCGACGATCGTGAAGCGGGCCCCGCTGCGGTTCGCGTTCTTCATCGCGCCCTTGAGCCCCTTCGCGCCGTACGAGAAGTCGGCGGCGACACCGGCCCTGCGCAGTTCGGTGACCACGCCGAACAGCCTGCGGCGGGCCTCCTCCCCGAGCGGCACCGCGAACACACTGGTGGCCGCGGGGAGTTCGAGCTCCACACCCTCCGCCTCCAGCGCCAGCACCGTACGGTCGACGCCCAGCGCCCAGCCGACGGACGGCAGCTCGGGGCCGCCGATCATCTCGGACAGCCCGTCGTAACGGCCACCGCCGCCGACCGCTGACTGCGAGCCGAGACCGTCGTGCACGAACTCGAAGGTGGTCCGCGTGTAGTAGTCCAGACCGCGCACCAGCTTCGGGTCGTCCTCGAAGGAGACGCCCGCGGCCGTGATCAGGTCGCGCACCTCCTCGTGGTACGCCTTGCAGCCGTCGCACAGGTAGTCGCGCAGCAGCGGCGCGCCGCCGAGCTGCTTCTGGACGTCCTCGCGCTTGTCGTCGAGCACACGCAGCGGGTTGATCTCCGCGCGGCGCATCGTCTCCTCGTCGAGGTCCAGGCCGCGCAGGAAGTCCTGCAGCGCGGCCCGGTAGACGGGACGGCACTCCTTGTCGCCCAGGCTGTTCAGCAGGATGCGGAAGTTCCGCAGGCCCAGCGAGCGGTACGCCTGGTCCGCCAGGATGATGAGCTCGGCGTCGAGCGCCGGGTCCTCGGCTCCGATCGCCTCGGCGCCCACCTGGGAGAAGTGGCGGTAACGGCCCTTCTGGGGACGCTCGTAGCGGTAGTACGAGCCCGAGTACCAGAGCTTGACGGGGAGGTTGCCCGCCTTGTGCAGGTTGGCCTCGAGGGCCGCGCGCAGCACGGAGGCGGTGCCCTCGGGGCGCAGCGCCAGCCTGTCGCCGCCCTTGGTCTCGAAGGCGTACATCTCCTTGGTCACGATGTCGGTGGACTCACCGACACCGCGGGCGAACAGCTCGACGTTCTCGAAACCGGGCGTCTCGATGTAGCCGTAGCCGGAGTTGCGCAGCGGGGCCGCGATGGCCTCGCGGACCGCGAGGTACTTGGCGCTGTCCGGCGGGATGAGGTCGTACGTGCCCTTGGGGGCCCTGAAGGTGCTCACGGAAGTCTTGTCACATTCCTCGTCGTGGAGCGGAGTTCGGGTCCGCCCCGCGTTCCTGGCGGCTCGCCGCCACCTGCCGCAGATACGGGTTGGTGGCGCGCTCCTGGCCGATGGTCGTCTGGGGGCCGTGGCCGGACAGCACCACGGTCGAGTCGCCGAGCGGCAGGCACACGCGGCCCAGCGAGTCGAGCATCTCGTCCATGTCGCCGCCCGGCAGGTCGGTGCGTCCGATGGAGCCGGCGAAGAGCAGATCCCCGGAGAAGAACACGGACGGGATGTCCGCGCTCTCGGGCATCCGGAACGTCACCGACCCCTTCGTATGGCCGGGCGCGTGCGCGACGGAGAGATCGAGTCCCGCCAGCTTCAGCTCCGCGCCGTCGGTCAGCGTCCGCACGTCGTCGGGCTCCCCCACGGTCAGCTCGCCCATCAGCGGCATTCCGATGGAGCGGCCGAGCGCCTTCCCGGGGTCGCTCATCATGTACCGGTCCTCGGGGTGGATCCAGGCCGGAACGTCGTGCGCTCCGCACACCGGGACGACCGAGGCGACGTGGTCGATGTGTCCATGGGTGAGGATGACCGCGACGGGCTTGAGCCGATGCTTCTTGAGTGCTTCCTCGACTCCCTGGGCGGCCTGATGGCCCGGGTCGATGATCACGCACTCCTCACCCGCGGCGGGGGCGACCAGGTAACAGTTGGTCCCCCAGGCCCCGGCGGGGAACCCGGCAATGAGCACGATCGTCCTTCGTGGTGGCGTACGCGCGAGTGTCGTACGGGCGGGTGGCTGTGGATCAGAGCCTACCGGCGCTGCCGATTCCTCAGCCAACCCATATACGGTACGGGGCACACGCGCGCGGTCGGCTCATACGACGCACGCGTCCCACTTGACGTACGAGACGCACGAGGAGAAATCCGGTGGTCAGCCAGGAACAGCGGCGGCGTCAGCTCGCCCGGGAGAAGTTCTTGCGACAGCAGCAGCGCCGCACATCCGCTCGACGGAGGAACCAAACACGCAACGCGGTGATCGCGGCGGTCGTCGGCGTGGTCGTCGCGGGCGGTGCGACGGCCTACGCGACCGGGCTCTTCAAGAGCGACGACAAGAAGGCGAGCGCGGGCGCCGGGGCGACGCCCAGCGCGACGCCGCCGAGCAAGGCGCCCGATCCGTGCGAGAAGCCGGCCGGGGGCGCGGTGAAGTCGCTCACGTGGAAGAAGGAGCCGGCGGTCACCATCGACAAGTCCGCCGCCTACTCCATGAAGATGGCGACGACGTGCGGCGACATCGACATCGCCCTCAAGGCGTCGGCCGCCCCGCACACGGTGAACTCGTTCGCCTTCCTCGCCGGCAAGGGCTACTTCGACCACACCAAGTGCCACCGGCTCACCGCCGAGGGCATCTTCGTGCTGCAGTGCGGTGACCCGCAGGGCACCGGCTCCGGCGGACCGGGCTACACGATCCCGGACGAGAACCTCAAGGACAAGACCCTCAAGGGCAACGTGTACCCCGCGGGCACCGTCGCGATGGCGAACCAGTACAACGCCCAGACACAGAAGGGCCGCCACACCGGCGGCAGCCAGTTCTTCCTCGTCTATCAGGACAGCCCGCTGCCGCCCGACTACACACCGTTCGGTACGGTTTCCGACGCGGGGATGAAGATCCTCAAGAAGATCGCGGCCGCCGGTGCGCAGGCCGCCGATCCTCAGACGGGCAACACCGCACCGAACGCGACCGTGGTGATCAACAAGGCGACCGTCACGAAGTCCTGACCGTCAACCGGGGAACTTCGGTCGCGCGGGATGCGGACAGGCAACCCGCTGGTCGCCTATGTTGGCCGTGACGAAACTGTGGACGATGCCAGGGGGCTCCGAAGCCCCCCACAGGCATCATGTGGAGGAGGCGCTGTGAGCAGCGACCCGTGGGGCCGCGTCGATGAGACGGGGACCGTGTACGTGCGTACGGCCGACGGCGAACAGGTCGTCGGCTCCTGGCAGGCAGGCACCCCTGATGAGGCGCTGGCCTACTTCGAGCGCAAGTACGAAGGCCTGGTTGTCGAGATCGGCCTCCTCGAAAAGCGAGTGAAGACCACCGACCTGTCGGCGAAGGACGCCCAGACCGCCATCGATCACATCCGCGAGCAGGTGGACGCCCACCACGCGGTCGGTGATCTGGCCGCGCTGAAGGTGCGGCTGGACAAGCTCGTGGCGACCGTCGACGCGCGCCGTGAGGAGCGCAAGGTCCAGCGGGCCAAGCAGTCCGACGAGGCGCGGCACTCCAAGGAGGCGCTGGTCGTCGAGGCGGAGGAGCTGGCGCAGAGCGACCAGTGGCGGGCCGCCGGTGAGCGGCTGCGCGCGCTGGTGGACACGTGGAAGGGGCTGCCGCGACTCGACCGCAAGTCGGACGACGAGCTGTGGCACCGCTTCTCGCACGCCCGCTCGGCGTTCTCCAAGCGGCGCAAGGCGCACTTCGCGTCACTGGACGCGCAGCGCGAGGAGGCCCGTAAGACCAAGGAGAAGCTGGTCGCCGAGGCCGAGTCGCTGTCCGGATCGGCGGACTGGGGCCCGACGGCGGCCCGTTACCGCGAGCTGATGGCGGACTGGAAGGCCGCGGGCCGCGCCCAGCGCGAGCACGAGGACGACCTGTGGAACCGCTTCCGCGGCGCCCAGGACGTGTTCTTCGCGGCGCGCGGTTCGGTGTTCGCCGAACGCGACGCGGAGCAGACGGAGAACCTGAAGCTCAAGGAGGAGCTGGTCGAGGAGGCCGAGAAGCTCGTCCCGGTGGGGGATCTGAAGGCGGCCCGTGCGGCCTTCCGCTCCATCAACGAGCGCTGGGAGGCCATCGGCCACGTGCCGCGCGACGCCCGCCCGAAGGTCGAGGGCCGGATGCACGCGGTGGAGCGGGCTCTCCAGGAGTCGGAGGAGACGGAGTGGCGCCGGACGAACCCGGAGGCACGCGCGCGTGCCGAGGGTCTGACCGGTCAGCTCCAGGCCGCCGTCGACAAGCTCCAGGGCCAGATCGAGGCGGCGCGCTCCGCGGGCAACACCGCGAAGGCCGACAAGCTCCAGAGGGAGCTGGACGGCCGTCAGGCGCTGCTGGACCAGGCGCTGAAGGGGCTTCAGGAGTTCGGCGGCTGATACCCGCCGCACCCATGCGACCCAGGTGAAGGGGCTCCCGTACGCACCGTACGGGAGCCCCTTCATCTGTCTCCGGCGTCAGGCCTCGGAGGGCCTGCGGGCCGATGTCACGCGGTACACGTCGTAGACGCCCTCGACGCCCCGTACGGCCTTCAGGACGTGTCCCAGGTGCTTGGGGTCGCCCATCTCGAAGGTGAACCGGGAGGTGGCGACGCGGTCGCGGGAGGTCTGGACGGCCGCGGACAGGATGTTGACGTGCTGGTCGGACAGGACGCGGGTGACGTCCGACAGCAGCCGGGACCGGTCCAGGGCCTCGACCTGAATGGCGACCAGGAAGACCGAGGACTGGGTGGGCGCCCACTCGACCTCGAGGATGCGCTCGGGTTCGCGCGAGAGCGAGTCGACGTTCACGCAGTCGCTGCGGTGGACCGAGACGCCGCTGCCGCGGGTGACGAATCCGATGATCGGGTCGCCCGGCACCGGCGTGCAGCAGCGGGCGAGCTTGACCCACACGTCGTCGACGCCCTTGACGACCACACCGGGGTCGTTGTTGCTGCGGCGCTTGCGGCCCCGGCCCCGCGCGGACGGTACGGCCTCGTCGATCTCCTCGGTGGCCGCCTCCTCTCCGCCGAGTGCCTGCACGAGCTTCTGGACGACGCTCTGGGCGGTGACATGGCCCTCGCCGATCGCCGCGTACAGCGACGAGATGTCGGGGTAGCGCATCTCGTGCGCGAGGGTGACCAGGGAGTCGCCGGTGAGGATCCGCTGGATGGGCAGGTTCTGCTTGCGCATCGCGCGGGCGATGGCGTCCTTGCCGTGCTCGATCGCCTCGTCGCGGCGTTCCTTGGAGAACCACGCGCGGATCTTGTTGCGGGCGCGCGGCGACTTCACGAAGCCGAGCCAGTCGCGGGAGGGGCCCGCGCCGGCCGCCTTGGAGGTGAAGACCTCCACCAGATCGCCGTTGTCCAGGGTGGACTCGAGCGGCACGAGGCGTCCGTTGACCCGTGCTCCTATGGTCCGGTGGCCGACCTCCGTGTGGACCGCGTACGCGAAGTCCACCGGTGTCGCACCCGCCGGAAGCGCTATGACGTCGCCCTTCGGCGTGAAGACGAAGACCTCGTTGCGCGACAGGTCGAAGCGCAGGGACTCCAGGAACTCGCTGGGGTCCTCGGTCTCCTTCTGCCAGTCGAGGAGCTGGCGCAGCCACGCCATGTCGTTGACGGTGTCCTGGCCGGCGCTGCCCTTGGCCGCCCGGGGCACGTCGGTGCGGATCTTGGAGGACCCGGCGACGGTCTCCTGCTTGTACTTCCAGTGCGCGGCGATGCCGTACTCGGCGCGGCGGTGCATGTCGAACGTACGGATCTGGAGTTCGACGGGCTTGCCGTTGGGGCCGATGACCGTCGTGTGCAGCGACTGGTACATGTTGAACTTCGGCATCGCGATGTAGTCCTTGAACCGGCCGGGGACCGGGTTCCATCGCGCGTGCACGGTGCCGAGTGCCGCGTAGCAGTCGCGGACGGTGTCCACGAGGACGCGGATGCCCACCAGGTCGTAGATCTCCGCGAAGTCACGGCCGCGGACGATCATCTTCTGGTAGACGCTGTAGTAGTGCTTCGGGCGGCCGGTGACGGTCGCCTTGATGCGGGCCGCGCGCAGGTCGGACTGGACCTCGTCGGTCACTATGGCGAGGTACTCGTCGCGCTTGGGGGCGCGCTCGGCGACCAGGCGCACGATCTCGTCGTACATCTTGGGGTAGAGGATCGCGAAGGCGAGGTCCTCCAGTTCCCACTTGATGGTGTTCATGCCCAGGCGGTGGGCGAGCGGCGCGTAGATCTCCAGGGTCTCGCGCGCCTTCTTCTCCTGCTTCTCGCGCTTGAGATAGCGCATGGTGCGCATGTTGTGCAGCCGGTCGGCGAGCTTGATGACCAGGACGCGCGGGTCCTTGGCCATCGCGACGACCATCTTGCGCACGGTCTCGGCCTGGGCGGCCTCGCCGAACTTGACCTTGTCCAGCTTGGTGACGCCGTCGACGAGGAGGCCCACGGAGTCGCCGAAGTCACGGCGGAGCTGGTCCAGGCCGTACTCGGTGTCCTCGACCGTGTCGTGCAGGAGACCGGCCATGAGTGTCGCCGGGTCCATGCCCAGCTCGGCGAGGATGGTGGTGACGGCGAGCGGGTGCGTGATGTACGGGTCGCCGCTCTTGCGCTTCTGGCCCCGGTGCCAGCGCTCGGCGACCTGGTACGCCTTCTCGATCTGCCGGAGCGTGGACGTCTCGATCTTGGGGTCGTTGCTGCGCACTATCCGCAGCAGCGGTTCGAGCACCGGGTTGTACGGGTTCGAGCGCTGGACGCCGAGACGGGCGAGGCGGGCCCGGACGCGGTTGGAGGAGCCACCGGAGCGGGTGGGCTGGGCTGCCGCGGGCCGGACCGCCGGGGTGTTCGCGGGGCGCTCGGGCGGGGCCGGTTTGGGACGCGACGCCTCGGCCGCCGTGCCGTCGGGCGCGGACTGGGCGTGCTCGACCTGCCCGCTCGCTCCGTTCAGCGCGGGCTTCTCCGCGGCGCCCGAGGCGGGCTCGGGCTGGGTGGAGGCGGTTCGCCCCAGGCGTTCCGCGCTGGGGGCGAGTGGCTGGGCCTCGTCTGGCAAGAGGGCTCCTCGTGCGCGATCCGGGTCCCCCGGTCAGGCTCCGGAAACCCCATGGTAGCGATCCTTCGTGCCGGACTCGCTGTCGGCCGCCGTGGGCGGCCTCGTACTGGGAGAACGCCGGAGGCGGACGCCGGATTCCTCCGGGCCCGCCTCCAGGGTGTCCTACGGGTGCCTCAGGCCTTTCGGGGGCCTTGCCGGGGGTCGTACCCCCGGGTAACCGCGCGCGGTCCTCAGACCGTCAGGAGCGCCTCCAGGGGAGCTCCCGCGAGTGCCGGCTCCAGACGGCCGCGGCCGCCCAGGAAGCCGAGCTCCATCAGTACGGCGACGCCCGCGACCTCGGCGCCCGCCCTACGGATGAGCTGGAGCGAGGCCTCGGCGGTGCCGCCGGTGGCGAGGACGTCGTCGACGACGAGGACGCGGTCGGCTCCGCTCAGGTCCTCGGCGTGCACCTCGATCTCGGCGGAGCCGTACTCCAGGTCGTACGCCTGCGACAGGGTCGCTCCGGGGAGCTTGCCCGCCTTGCGCACGGGGATGAAGCCGATCCCGGCGTGGACGGCGACCGGGGCTCCGAGGATGAAGCCGCGGGCCTCCAGACCGACGATCTTGGTGGCGCCGTTGCGCACGGCGATGTCCGCCAGGGCGCCGGTCAGGGCGGCGAACGCGGCCGGATCGGCCAGGAGCGGGGTGATGTCCTTGAACATCACTCCCGGCTCCGGGTAGTCGGCCACGTCACGGATCCGGCTGGTCAGCAGCTCTTCGATGCCGGTCATCGGCGCTTTCCCGAGGGCCGGCCACGGCCGCGGGCGCGGGACGCGGGCTGGTTGCGGGGGCCGACGACCGCCGGGGTGGCATCGTCCGTCTCGTCGTCCTCGTACGCCGGCTCGGCGGCCTGCGGCTCCAGGGACTCGCCCTTGGCGGCCGCCTGGGCGCGCTTGGCGAGGACCCGCTTGCGCAGGGCCTTCATCTCCGGCTCGCGCTCCTTGAGGTCGGCGACGAGCGGCGTGGCGATGAAGATCGAGGAGTACGCACCGGCCGCGAGACCGACGAACAGCGACAGCGAGATGTCGTTGAGCATACCGGCGCCGAGCACGCCGCCGCCGATGAACAGCAGGCCGGCGACCGGCAGCAGCGCGACCACCGTGGTGTTGATGGAGCGCACCAGGGTGCCGTTGATCGAGCGGTCGGCGACCTCGCTGTAGGTCCAGCGGGTCTGCTTGGTGATGCCCTTCGTCTGCTCCTTGAGGCTGTCGAAGACGACGACCGTGTCGTAGAGCGAGTAACCGAGGATCGTGAGCAGACCGATCACGGTGCCCGGGGTGACCTCGAAGCCGACCAGGGCATAGATGCCGACCGTGATGGTGATGTCGTGGATCAGGGCGACCAGGGCCGCGATGGCCATGCGCCACTCGAAGGCGATCGCCAGATAGATCACGACCAGGACCATGAAGATCGCCAGGCCCTCCCAGGCCTTGTTGGCGATCTGGTCACCCCAGCTCGGACCGACGAGGTCGGCGTTGAGGTCCTCGGGGTCGACCTTCAGGTCCGCGGCGAGCTTCTGCTTGATCGTGTCGGACTTGTCGGTGTCGATGCCGGCGATCTGGATGCGCAGGCCGCCCTTGCCGAGCCCCTGGACGACCGCGTCGTGGCCGGAGGCCTCTTCCGCGAACGTCTCGGCCTGGCTCACCGAGACGCTGCTGCTCCCGGTGGTGGTGAAGACGGCGCCGCCCTGGAACTCGATGCCCATGTTCAGGCCGCGCACCGTCAGGCCGAGGATGGCCGTGATGGTGATCAGGATCGAGACGCCGTACCAGATCTTGCGCTTGCCGACGAAGTCGTAGCCGATCTCGCCGCGGTGGAGCCGGGCGCCGAGGGTGCCGAGTTTCGACATCTCACGCCTCCTTCGTGTCGACGGGGGCGGACGCGCGACGGGTGCGGCGCAGCGGCGGCTTGGCGCCCAGTCGCTTCGGGTCGAGGCCGGACCAGCGGTGACCCTCCGCGAAGAACTTCCTGCGGGCGAGGAGGGTCATCAGCGGCTTGGTGAAGAAGAACACCACGACGACGTCGAGCACCGTGGTCAGACCGAGGGTGAACGCGAAGCCCTGGACCTTGCCGACGGTGACGATGAAGAGCACCGCGGCGGCGAGGAACGACACGAAGTCGGAGACCAGGATGGTGCGACGGGCACGGGGCCAGGCGCGCTCGACGGCCGGACGCAGGGTGCGGCCCTCGCGGATCTCGTCCCGGATGCGTTCGAAGAACACGATGAACGAGTCCGCCGTGATACCGATCGCGACGATCGCACCGCAGACGGCCGGGAGGTTCAGCGCGAAGCCGATGGCCGGGCCGAGCAGCGCCATGAGCACGTACGTGAGCATCGCCGAGACGCCCAGGGAGGCGATGGCGATGACCGACAGGCCCCGGTAGTAGATCACCAGGTAGAGGACGACCAGGGCGAGGCCGATGGCGCCCGCGATCAGACCGGCGTGGAGCTGCTCGCCACCGAGCGCGGCGGTCACCGTGGTGACGCTGGACTCCTTGAAGCTGAGCGGCAGAGCGCCGTACTTCAGCATGTTGGCCAGGTCCTGGGCCTCGGTCTGGGTGAAGCTGCCGGAGATCTCCGCGCTGCCGCTCAGCGACTGGGCAACGGAGGGGTCGGAGACGACCTGGCCGTCGAGGACGATCGCGAACTGGTTCTGCGGCTGCTGGTTCTGGGCGAGCTTGCCGGTGATGGCGGCGAACTTCTTGGAGCCACCGGACGTGAAGTCCATGGTGACCTTCCAGCCCGCGGCACTCTGCGTGTCGAAGACCGCGCCGGCCTTCTTGATGTCCGTGCCGGCCACCTCGGCCGGGCCGAGGACGTACTTCTGCCACACGCCGGAGGAGTTCTTGTCCTGGCCGCAGGCCACGGTCGGCTCGGTCGGCTTGGCGTCGGCGCCGGCCTTGGCACGGACCGCCTTGTCACTGCAGTCGAGCGCGGCGTACGCGGCCTGGAGCTTGGCGGTCGCGGGGTCCACGCTCGCGGACGGCGAGGCGTTCGCGGAGGACGAGGAGCTCGGGGTGCTGCTCGCGGACGGCGAGGAGCCCGCCTTCAGGGCGTCGCTGACCACGCGCCCCTGAGTGGTCGCGGAGGCCGACGGCGTCGCGGAGGACGAGGAGGACGAGGTCGCCTTGTCCCCGGACGTGGCGGAAGAGCTGCTGGAGGCACTCGGCGTCGGAGTGGCCGACGCCTCGGCCCCGGAGGCCTCGGTGGCCAGCACGGGACGGAAGTACAGCTTGGCGGTGGTGCCGACCTGCTTACGGGCCTGCTCGGAGTTCGTGCCCTTGGGGATGTTGACAATGATGTTGTCGGAACCCTGGGTCTGAACCTCGGCCTCGGAGACACCGAGACCATTGACACGGCGGTTCATGATGTCGACCGCGGTGTTCATGTTGGTCTTGTTGATCGCGTTGGGCTGACCCGGCTCGTTCTTCGCCGTGAGCGTGATGCTCGTGCCGCCGGCGAGGTCGATGCCGAGACGCGGAGTGGTGTGCCCGGAAGCGAACATCCCTCCGGTGAGCGCCGCGATGGCGATCAGGATCAGGGCCAGCGAGCGCCCCGGCCTGCTCTGGGCGCTCGCGCTCCGGCCCTTCTTCGGTGCTGCCACCTTCTCGTACTCCCTCTCGGGCCGCTTCGCGCCGGGTGAGCGCGTGGACGGCCATGCCATGGTGTCGGGACTCCGTGCGAGAACAGCACGTCCCGGGAGGTGTGGGGCGCGAGCGGATCGCGCCGTGCTCCCGGTTCGTGACTACTTCGCTTCGGCCCCGCCGTCGGTCTTCTTCGACTCCGCCTCGTCGGCGACGGCCTCTTCGGCCTTCGGCTCGACGGCCTTCGGCTCGACGGCCACTTCGGCCGGCTTGTCGGCCAGGTCCTTCTTGCCGAGGTCGAGGGGCTTGTCGTCGGAGGCGTCGGAAGAGGCGTCGGCGGCGGGCTCGTCGGTCTCGGTGAGGGAGGAGGCGTCGTCCGGCACGACGGTGCCGTCGGCCTTCAGGTCGTGCTCGACGCCGTGGACGATGCGGTTGTACTCGTCGTCCGTGAGGACGGCACCGATCGCGTTCTTCGCGAAGAGCAGGTCCACACCCGGGGCGGCGTCAAGGAGAACCGTGTCCTCGTTGACCTCCTTGACGGTGGCATACATACCGCCGATCGTGCGCACGCCGGAGCCGGGCTGCAGCTCGTTGCGCATGGAAGCCGCCTGCTGCTGCTTCTTCTTGGCCGACCGGGTCATCAGGAACATGGCCCCGATGAGCACGATGAAGGGGAGAAGGGTGTAGAGACTCACGGGTCGGGACTTCCTTCTTCGACCGCAAAGGTGAGCGGCCTGCTGGATGGGGGTATGCATGGGGGGTGTGTGCCGTCGGCTAGGGCGGCATCGGCGGAGTCTAAGCGAGTCCGCACTCAGGGAACAACGCTCAGCATGGCACCGGGGTTCCTGCCCCGGTCCGTACGCACGCCGTCACGCCCCGAACAGGTCCTCTTGTCCGTTTCCGCCGGTTGACCGGCGGGGCGGCGTGAGGCCGAGATGTGCCCATGCCGCGGGTGTCGCCACCCGGCCACGGGGAGTGCGGGCGAGGAGTCCCTCTCGTACGAGGAAGGGCTCGGCGACCTCCTCCACGGTCTCACGCTCCTCCCCCACAGCGACAGCGAGTGTGGACAATCCGACAGGACCGCCGCCGAAAAGCTTGATCAGGGCTTCGAGAACCCCGCGGTCGAGCCGGTCGAGACCGCGCGCGTCGACCTCGTAGACCTTCAGGGCCGCGGCGGCGATCTCCCGGGTGATGATCCCGTCCGCTCTGACCTGCGCGTAGTCGCGTACGCGGCGCAGCAGGCGGTTGGCGATGCGGGGCGTGCCGCGGGAGCGGCCGGCGATCTCCGCGGCTCCCGCGGCGCCGATCTCGACGTCCAGGAGACCGGCGGAGCGGTGGACGACGCGCTCCAGCTCGGCGGGTTCGTAGAACTCCATGTGCGCGGTGAAGCCGAAGCGGTCGCGCAGCGGCGGGGGCAGCAGTCCCGCGCGGGTGGTGGCGCCGACCAGGGTGAACGGGGGCAGTTCCAGCGGGATGGCGGTGGCACCGGGGCCCTTGCCGACGATGACGTCGACGCGGAAGTCCTCCATCGCCATGTAGAGCATCTCCTCGGCGGGCCGGGACATGCGGTGGATCTCGTCGAGGAAGAGGACCTCGCCCTCCTGGAGGGAGGAGAGGATCGCGGCGAGGTCTCCGGCGTGCTGGATGGCGGGGCCGCTGGTGATGCGGATGGGGGCGCCCATCTCGGCCGCGATGATCATGGAAAGGGTGGTCTTGCCGAGACCGGGGGCGCCGGAGAGCAGGACGTGGTCCGCGGTGGCCCCCCGCGCGCGGGCCGCCCGCAGGACCAGGTCGAGCTGCTCGCGCACCTTCTCCTGGCCGATGAACTCGTCCAGGTCCTTGGGGCGCAGCGCGGCCTCGACGGCCTGGTCCTCGCCGTCGGCGACCGAGCGCACCAGCCGCTCGGCGGCGGGTCCGACGAGCCGCTCGTCGGCGGCTTCGTCTGTCGTGTCGTCCCAGTTCATCGGTGGTGCCTCGTGGTCTCGTCGTGGTGGGGCGGTCGGCGGTGACCCGGGCGCGGGCCGCACCGGGGCACGCGCCCGGCCCGGGGGCCGGGGCCGTTCAGCGGGCTCGGTTCAGGGTCTGCAGGGCGGCTCGCAGGAGCTGGCCGACCTGCGGGGTTCCCTCGGCGGCCTCGGCCTGCGGGGCGACGGCGGCGACCGCCTCGTCGGCCTCGCGGGTCGCGTACCCGAGGCCGACGAGCGCGGCGTGGAGCTGGTCGCGCCAGCCCGCGGTGACCGCCGTGCCGATGGCCGGGCCGCCGGGACCGAGCGGTTCGCCGAGCCGGTCCTTGAGCTCGATCAGCAGCTTCTGGGCACCCTTCTTGCCGATACCGGGGACGGCGATGAGCGCCTTCTCGTCACCGGTGGACACGGCGCGGCGCAGGGCGTCGGGGGCGTGCACGGCGAGCATCGCCTGGGCGAGGCGCGGGCCTACTCCGCTCGCGGTCTGGAGCAGTTCGAAGACCTGGCGCTCGTCGTCGTCGGCGAAGCCGTACAGCGTGAGCGAGTCCTCGCGGACGACCAGGGAGGTGGCGAGCCTGGCCTGCTGTCCGGTGCGGAGCCCGGCGAGTGTGCCCGGCGTGCACTGGACGGAGATGCCGATGCCGCCGACCTCGACGACCGCGGAGTCGGGGGCGAGGGCGGCGACCGGGCCGCTGACGAAGGCGATCATGCGGTACGGCCTTTCGATGCTTGGTGCGAGGCGTGCGCGGCGGCGGCCTGCTGGAGTCTGTTCTGCGCGACGGCCCGGTCGGGCGCGATCCGCGCGGCGGCCTGCTGGAGTCTGTTCTGGGCCGGGGCGCGCCAGATGTGACAGATGGCGAGCGCGAGGGCGTCCGCCGCATCGGCGGGCTTGGGCGGCTCGGAGAGCCGGAGCAGGCGGGTGACCATCGCGCCGACCTGGGCCTTGTCCGCGCGGCCGCTGCCGGTGACGGCTGCCTTGACCTCGCTCGGGGTGTGCAGCGCGACGGGGATGCCGCGGCGGGCCGCGCAGAGCATGGCGACGGCGCTGGCCTGGGCGGTGCCCATCACGGTCCGGACGTTGTGCTGGCTGAACACCCGCTCCACGGCGACGTATTCGGGTTCGTACTCGTCGAGCCACTGCTCGATGCCCTGCTCGACGGCGACCAGGCGCAGACCGAGCTCGGCGTCCGCCGGGGTGCGGACGACTCCGACGCCGCGCATGGTCAGGGGCCGCCCGGCGACTCCCTCCACCACCCCGACACCGCACCGGGTCAACCCGGGGTCAACACCCAGCACCCGCACCCGGGCCTCCTTCGATCTCGCCGGTCGTCGCTGGGGGTCTCCCCAGTTCGTGCAGGCTATCGGGTGCCACTGACAGAGCGACGGGGGGCCCGGGGGGGGGGACGCGGGCCCCCGCCGCCCCGCCCACCCCCGCCGCCCGGGGGGCCAGAGACCCAAAACCCGGCGG
>NZ_JBHYXD010000070.1:25057-46568 GCF_042751995.1 Streptomyces sp. NPDC059371
CATGCGCTCGCTGCGTCGGGGTCCCCATACCTCGCCCGCGGGCCGGGGGGGGGGGCCCCCCCCCCCCCGTCGCTCCGAGCAAGCCCTCGGTCAGGCGTCGACCTTCTCCATGACCTCGTCGCTGACGTCGAAGTTGGCGAAGACGTTCTGCACGTCGTCGCTGTCCTCCAGCGCGTCGATCAGCTTGAAGATCTTCCGCGCGCCCTCCTCGTCGAGCTCGACCTGCATGGTCGGGACGAAGTTGGCGTCGGCGGAGTCGTAGTCGATGCCGGCTCCCTGGAGCGCGGTGCGCACCGCGACCAGGTCGGTGGCCTCGGAGAGGACCTCGAAGCTCTCGCCGAGGTCGTTGACCTCCTCGGCGCCCGCGTCGAGCACGGCACCGAGGACGTCGTCCTCGGTCAGCTCGCCCTTGGGGACGACGATGACGCCCTTGCGGTTGAAGAGGTACGACACGGAGCCCGGGTCGGCCATGCTGCCGCCGTTGCGGGTCATGGCGACGCGCACGTCGGAGGCGGCGCGGTTGCGGTTGTCGGTGAGGCACTCGATGAGCACCGCGACACCGCTCGGGCCATAACCCTCGTACATGATCGTCTCGTAGTCGGCGCCACCGGCTTCGAGACCGGCGCCGCGCTTGACCGCGGAGTCGATGTTCTTGTTCGGGACCGAGCTCTTCTTCGCCTTCTGGATGGCGTCGAACAGCGTCGGGTTGCCGGACACGTCGGCGCCACCGGTGCGGGCGGCGACCTCGATGTTCTTGATCATCTTCGCGAAGAGCTTGCCGCGCTTGGCGTCGATCACGGCCTTCTTGTGCTTCGTCGTAGCCCATTTAGAGTGGCCGGACATCTGCCTGTCTCCTTCGCGTAACCCAACCTGGACGAACTCCCCTGGCTCGCGGAGCCTTGGGGGACCCCCAGATCCTACTAGGACGCCGCTGTCCGGTTCGCCCGGACCATGTCGACGAACAGGCCGTGCACACGATGGTCGCCGGTCAGCTCCGGGTGGAACGACGTGGCGAGCACGTTCCCCTGGCGTACCGCGACGATGTGGCCGCCGTGCTCGGCGAGCACCTCGGTCTCGGCGCCCACGGACTCGACCCAGGGGGCGCGGATGAAGACGCCCTCTACAGGATCGCCCTCGACGCCCTTGACGTCGACCGCCGCCTCGAAGGACTCGTTCTGCCGTCCGAAGGCGTTGCGGCGCACGATCATGTCGATGCCGCCGATGGTCTCCTGGCCCGAGCGCGGGTCGAGGATCTTGTCGGCGAGCATGATCATGCCCGCGCAGGTGCCGTAGACGGGCAGGCCGTCGCGGACCCGCGCGCGCAGCGGCTCCATCACTCCGAAGAGGACCGCGAGCTTGGAGATGGTGGTGGACTCACCGCCCGGGATGACCAGACCGTCGATCTCGGCGAGCTCCTCGGGGCGCCGCACCGGCCTGGCCACGGCGTCCGCCGCGGCCAGGGCGATGAGGTGTTCCCGTACGTCGCCCTGGAGAGCCAGGACGCCAATGACAGGAGTGCTCATGTGACTACCAGCCGCGGTTGGCGTAGCGCTCGGTCTCGGGGAGGGTGTCGCAGTTGATGCCGACCATGGCCTCGCCGAGGTTGCGGGACGCGTCCGCGATGATCTTCGGGTCGTCGTAGAAGGTGGTGGCCTTCACGATGGCGGCGGCGCGCTTGGCCGGGTCGCCGGACTTGAAGATGCCGGAGCCGACGAAGACGCCCTCGGCGCCGAGCTGGCGCATGAGCGCGGCGTCGGCGGGGGTGGCGACACCACCGGCGGAGAACAGCACGACCGGCAGCTTGCCGAGCTCGGCGACCTCCTTGACGAGCTCGTACGGGGCGCGCAGGTCCTTGGCGGCGGCGTACAGCTCGTTGTTGTCGAAGCCGCGCAGGCGGGCGATCTCGTTCTTGATCTGGCGCAGGTGGCGGACGGCCTCGACGACGTTGCCGGTGCCGGCCTCGCCCTTGGAGCGGATCATGGCCGCGCCCTCGGCGATACGGCGCAGGGCCTCGCCCAGGTTGGTGGCGCCGCAGACGAAGGGGGTCGTGAACGCGAACTTGTCGGAGTGGTTCACCTCGTCGGCCGGGGTGAGGACCTCGGACTCGTCGATGTAGTCGACGCCGAGGGACTGCAGGACCTGGGCCTCGACGAAGTGGCCGATGCGGGACTTGGCCATCACGGGGATGGAGACCGCCTCGATGATCTCCTCGATCATGTTCGGGTCCGACATCCGGGCGACTCCGCCGTCCTTGCGGATGTCGGCGGGGACCCGCTCCAGAGCCATGACGGCCACGGCGCCGGCGTCCTCGGCGATCTTCGCCTGCTCGGCGTTGACCACGTCCATGATCACGCCGCCCTTGAGCTGCTCGGCCATGCCGCGCTTGACGCGGGCGGTGCCGATCGCGGTGTTCTCGGCGGAGTTGGAGAGGGTGCTGGACACGGGTTGACCTCACTCGGGGAAAGGGGATTTCTGCAGCTCCGAGGAAACGCGAGGTGACCAGTCCACTGCAAGGGCCAATGGACAGGCGGTGGATCGTTTTCCTTGCCGCCCTCCCGTGTCCATCAGCTCGTCGGGCGGTCCGCCAGGGCCGTCGGGGGCTCGTCGTCCATCTCGAAGGCCATGGGGAACGGGGCGTGGCCCGCGAGGCGGAACCAGCGGACCTTGCGGTGCCGGCGCAGGGCGCGGGCGGCGCGTACGGCGTCGTTGTGGAAGCGCCGCGCCATCGGCACCCGGCGCACGGCCTGGGCCAGCTCGCCGGCCGCCTCCTCGCCACCGGGCACCTCGCGCACGGCCTCGACCTGCTGGGTCTCCCCGAAGACCGCCCGCAGGGCCTGGCTCAGCTCGCTCTCGGCCACCTCGCGTTGCTCCTCCTCGGCCTGCCGGGCCGCGTGCGCCGCCTCGTAGAGCACGATCGAGGCGGCCGGGTCGAGCACCCCGGAGGTGGCGAGCTCCTGCGCCACGGAGGCCCGGCGCAGCAACTGCGCGTCCAGGGCGGCGCGGGCCGCGTCGATACGAGCGTGCAGCCGGTCGAGACGCCCGGCGGTCCAGCTCAGGTAGAGGCCGATCGCGACGAGGCCGACGAGGATCCAGATGAGGGTTGCGGTCACGGGCGGCAAGGCTACCCGTGCGCCTCGTCGGCCGACCGGGCCCCGTGGACGAGATGGGCCGCCCCGTCGGAAGCCGGCCGCTCCCGGGCCCGCTACCCGGCCCGGCCTGCCGCGGACCGTCATGCTCCGGCCGGTCTCGGCGCGGCGGCATCATCGGCGTCCCGTCGGGGCGGCCGACGCCACAGGGGTCACACACATCGCGCGAGCCCGGTCCAACCTCGGAAGTGGACGGTCCGGACAGGGAAGCCGGCCCTTCCAGAACGCGCCCGCCGCAAACGGGCACATCCTCGAACCCCGCAAAACGTGACTGTTTGTGCGGGATTCAATGCTCTCAGTAACTATTCTCCAGAGGTAAAGACATGCCAAAGGCATATTCCTGGAGGATTCATGGCGAAGTTCCGCACTCATCTGACCCTGCTCGGCTCGGCCGCGGCCCTCACCGCCGGCGCCCTCGCTCCCGGGCAACTCGCCGGGGCACAGCCCGCCGCGGCCGCTTCCTACGACTGGGTCGCGCTGGGCGACTCCTACACCGCCGGGGTCATCCCGGCCGCCGGCGACATCTTCGAAATCCCCCGCGACGGCTGCGAGCGCACCGACCTGTCCTACCCGCAGGTCATCGACCGGGATCTCGGCGGGCTCATCGAGCTGACCAACGTCAGCTGCGGCGCCGCCACGATCGAGGACGTCACCTTCCGGGCCCAGGAGCCGATCGGCCGGCACCTGCCGCCCTTCTCCGAGGACCCGGACTACCCGTTCCCCCCGGTGCCTCCCCAGTCCGAGGCGGTCAAGTCCGGCACCGACGTGATCACCGTCGGGGTGGGCGGCAACACCCTCGGGTTCGACGAGATCCTCCGCAAGTGTCTGGAACTGGGACAGGGCAGCGGGGGTGTGGGCACGCCGTGCAAGGAGGAGCTGGCCGCCGGCATCCCCGGCAAGCTGACCAAGGTGAGCAAGGACTACGACGCGATGCTCGCCAAGCTCCACGAGAAGGGCCCGCACGCCAAGATCCTGGCCGTCGGCTACCCCACGATCATCCCCAAGGACACCTCCAAGTGCCGGTACAACGACCTGCACCAGTTCCTCTCGATCACCCAGGGTGATCTGGACTGGCTGCGCCAGGACGTCCTGGAACCCCTCAACAAGGCCATCGAGAAGTCGGCCGGCGCACACGGCTCCGCCACCTTCGTCGACCTCTACGACTCCACCCGGAACCACAGCGTCTGCGACGCCGGAAAGTGGGTCGAGGGCATACTCGACAGCGACGACCGGCCGACCCTCGTGCACCCCAACGCCAGGGGCCACCGCAACGCGGCCGACCACGTCGCGTCGGCGATCCTGAACGCCATCGCCCCGAGCTGACCCGCGCGGTACCCCGCCCTCGATCCACCGCTGAGTTGCCTCCGGCCCTCCGGCACGGAGGCAACTCCGTGTGGGCGGCCGGGACGGCGTGGGACGCCGGGCGGCCGAACACCGGAACCCGCGGACGGCAGAACTCCGAACGCGCATCCGGCGCCCCCGGGTGGGCCGACCGTACGAAGGGCCGGCCCGGTCCCGGAGAAGAACGCAGGGACTCCTGAGCCGGGCTCCGTCACGACGGCCCCGGGGGCGTCAGTCGCGGGCCAGGCCGAACCGGGCCCGGAGGCCTGTGCGTTCGTCCGTGGCCACCGCGGCGGCGCCGTCCGTCACCGTCTCGTACACGGACAGGATGTCCGCTCCGACCGTCGACCAGTCGAAGCGCCGTACGTGCTCACTCCCCCGCTCTCGCAGGGCGGCCCGGCGGTCCGGGTCGGCGAGCAGCCGCAGCGCGGCGGCGGCCAGGTCGTCCGCGTCCTCGTTGGCGAACAGCTCGCCCGCCGAGCCCTGGTCGAGGACCTGGGCGAACGCGTCCAGATCCGCCGCGAGCACGGGCGCCCCGGCGGACATCGCCTCGACCAGGATGATCCCGAAGCTCTCGCCGCCGGTGTTGGGCGCGACGTACAGGTCGACGCTGCGCAGGAGACGGGCCTTGTCCTCGTCGCTGACCATGCCGAGGAACTCGACACGCGAGCGCATCTCGGCGGGCAGCGACTCCACGGCCTCCTTCTCGTCACCGCGCCCGGCGACCAGCAGCCGCGTCCGGGGACGCTCGGTCAGGATCGCGGGCAGCGCCTTCATGAGCACCGGCAGGCCCTTGCGGGGCTCGTCGATGCGGCCGATGAAGCCGATGGTGTCGCCCTGCCACTCGGGCTTGGGCTTGGCGCGGGCGAAGAAGTCGACGTCGACGCCGTTCGGGATGACGACGGCGTCACCGCCGAGGTGCTCGACCAGCGTGCGCCGGGCGTACTCGCTCACCGCGATCCGCGCGCTGATCTTCTCCAGGGCGGCCTGGAGGATCGAGTACGCGGCGACCATCGCCCTGGAGCGCGGGTTCGAGGTGTGGAAGGTCGCGACGATCGGCCCCTGGGCCGCCCAGCACGTGAGCAGGCCGAGCGACGGCGAGGACGGCTCGTGGATGTGGACCACGTCGAAGGTTCCGTCGTGCAGCCAGCGCCGTACCCGGGCCGCCGACAGGAAACCGAAGTTCAGCCGCGCCACCGAGCCGTTGTACGGGACCGGGACCGCTCGGCCCGCCGAGACGACGTACGGGGGCAGGGGTGTGTCGTCGTCCGCGGGGGCGAGGACGGAGACCTCGTGCCCCAGACCGATGAGGTGCTCGGCCAGGTCGCGGATGTGGAACTGGACGCCGCCCGGGACGTCCCAGGAGTACGGGCAGACGATGCCGATCCTCACGAAGCCCTCTTCTCGGGATCCTGCGCGTCGGAGTCCTCGCGGGGAGCCTTCCCGGCGTCGAGGTCCTTGAGCCACAACCGCTGCAACATGTGCCAGTCCTCCGGGTGCTCGGCGATGCCCTCGGCGAAGGCGTCGGCCAGCGCCTGTGTCATGACAGACGTCTTCTCGGCCCGGGTGCCCGACTCGGGGACCTCGACGGGCGGATGCACCTGGCCGCGCATCACGGGAGATTCGTCGTACCAGAGTGTGACCGGCAGGAGGAGGGCGCCGGTCTGCTGGGCGAGCAGGGCCGGTCCCGCGGGCATCCGGGTGGCCTCGCCGAAGAAGTCCACCTCGACGCCCGAGGCGGACAGGTCCCGTTCGGCGACCAGGCAGATCAGCCCGCCTTCGCGCAGACGCCGGGCCAGCGTGCCGAACGCGGCACCCCCGCTGTGCGGCAGGACCTCCATGCCGAGGCCCTCGCGATAGGCGACGAATCGGTCGTACAGCGATTCGGGCTTGAGGCGCTCGGCGACGGTCGTGAACGGCGTCTTCAGCCCGGTGGTGACCCAGGCGCCCGCGAGATCCCAGTTCGCCATGTGCGGAAGGGCCAGGATGACGCCCCGGTCGGAGGCGATCCCGTCGGTCAGGTGGTGCACGTCCTTGACCTCGAACCCGTTCGTCACCCGCTCCTCGCTCCACGCGGGAAGCCGGAACGACTCCATCCAGTAGCGCAGGTAGGAGCGCATGCCGGCCCGGGAGAGCTCCGCGAGCCGCTGCGGTGTCGCGTCCGGCACCACGCGCGCGTAGTTGCTCTCCAGGCGCTGGACCCCCTTGCCGCGCCGCTTCCACGCGATGTCGGCGATCGTGCGGCCGAGGCCCACGGCGACCGGCTCGGGAAGCTTCTTGACGACGCCCCAGCCCAAGGCGTAGGCGCCGTCGACCAGCCTGTCGCGCAGGCTCGTCACGAGGTGGCCTCACTGTTGTGGGCGGCGACCTCGGCGTCCGCCTCGGCGGCCTCACGGCGCACGGTGACGACCCGCTGGATCAGCGTGACGAGGCTGCCGACGGCGACGATCCACAGCGCGATGGGCAGCAGCACCTGGATGCCGGGCACTCCGAACGTGTGCAGACCCGCAAGACCGGCTGCGACCAGCGAGATCACCAGCCGCTCCGCGCGCTCGACGAGGCCGTTGACCGCGACCGGCAGTCCGATCGACTCGCCGCGCGCCTTGGTGTACGACACCACCTGGCCACTGGCGAGACAGAAGATCGACACGGCGCACAGGACGTTGTCGTCGCCGTTGCCCGCGTACCAGAGCGCGAAGCCGCCGAAGATGGCGCCGTCGGCGACCCGGTCGAGCGTGGAGTCCAGGAAGGCGCCCCAGCGGCTGGAGCGGCCGAGCTGGCGCGCCATGTTCCCGTCGACCAGGTCGGAGAACACGAAGAGCGTGATGACGATCGTTCCCCAGAAGAACTCTCCCCGGGGAAAGAAGACCAGCGCGCCCGCCATGACTCCGGCCGTGCCCAGGAGGGTGACGGTGTCGGGACTCACCCCCCGGCGGACGAGAAACGCGGCGAACGGTGTGAGGACACGCGTGAAGAATGCACGCGCGTACTTGTTCAGCATGGCCTTCCCGAGGTTCGGTGTCGCCGGGCGGCCCCTGCTGGCCGTCGGCTGGCCCATCGTAGCCACGCGTGCGCTTGTGCGATGGCCGGGCACCCGCCCCTCCCGTGTCTCGGCCGGACGCCGCGGGTGTCACGGCGCGATCGCGTCCCTTGTATGGACGCACAGTGACGCGAGTGCAAAGCTCGAAGGACCGCGGGCGTCACCGGAGCCGCCGCACGCGGCCCCGGCATGTCCCGCGCCCACAGAGACCTCACCGTGCACGGGAGGCAAGGCCATGGGCGACAAGGCGAACACACACCCCGGAGCCGCCGGCAGGGCTACGGCGGCCGACCACCCCGCGTCCGTACGGAATGTGGTGCTGGTCGGCCACAGCGGATCGGGCAAGACGACATTGGTGGAAGCTCTCGCGCTGACGGCGGGAGCGGTGAACCGGGCGGGCCGCGTGGAGGACGGCGGCACCGTCTCGGACTACGACGAGATCGAGCACCGGCAGCAGCGTTCGGTGCAGCTCTCCCTGGTACCCGTCGACTGGGACGGGTTCAAGATCAATATTCTCGACACCCCCGGATACGCCGACTTCGTCGGCGAACTGAGGGCCGGTCTGCGAGCGGCGGACGCGGCCCTCTTCGTCGTCTCGGCCGCGGACGGGGTGGACGGCTCGACCCGGATGCTGTGGGAGGAGTGCGCGGCCGTCGGGATGCCGCGGGCCATCGTGGTCACCCATCTCGAATCGGCCAGGTCGGACTTCGAGGAGATGACCGCGATCTGCGCGCAGGCGTTCGGCGGGGACGACCCCGACGCCGTACTCCCGCTCTACCTCCCGCTGCACGGCGCCGCGGGACCGGACGGGCACGCGCCCGTCACCGGCCTGATCGGCCTGCTCACCCAGCAGTTGTTCGACTACTCCTCCGGAGAGCGCAAGGAGGCGGACCCAGGACCCGAGCAGCAGCCGCTCATCGAGACGGCCCGCAACCGGCTGATCGAGGGGATCATCGCCGAGAGCGAGGACGAGACGCTCATGGACCGCTACCTCGGCGGCGAGAAGATCGACCTCGGGACACTCGTGCAGGACCTGGAACGGGCCGTGGCCCGCGGGAGCTTCTTCCCCGTACTGGCCGCCGCGCCCGCCGCCGAGGGAGCCCGGCAGGGGCTCGGCACGGTCGAGCTCCTCGAACTGATCACGGGCGGCTTCCCGACCCCGCTGGAGCGCCCGGCGCCCACCGTGACCACACCGGACGGCGTACCCCGTGAGGTGAAGGCCTGCGACCCGGACGGTCCGCTGGTCGCGGAGGTCGTGAAGACCGCGTCCGATCCCTACGTCGGCCGGGTCTCCCTGGTGCGCGTCTTCTCCGGAACCCTTCGCCCCGACGCGACGGTGCACGTCTCCGGGCACGGACTGACCGACCGCGGGCACGAGGACCACGACGTCGACGAGCGCGTCGGCGCCCTGTCCGCGCCGTTCGGCAAACAGCAGCGCGCCCTCACCCACTGCATCGCGGGCGACCTCGCCAGTGTCGCGAAGCTGAGCCGCGCCGAGACCGGGGACACCCTTTCGGCCAAGGACGACCCGCTGCTGATGGCGCCGTGGCGGATGCCCGACCCGCTGCTCCCGCTCGCCATCGAGGCGCACAGCAAGGCGGACGAGGACAAGCTCTCCCAGGGCCTCGGCCGGCTCGTGGCCGAGGACCCCACGATGCGCCTGGAGCAGAACCAGAACACCCATCAGGTCGTCCTGTGGTGCCTGGGCGAGGCGCACGCGGACGTAGCCCTGGAACGGCTGCGCAACCGCTACGGCGTGCAGGTCGACGTGGTGCCGCACAAGGTGTCCCTGCGCGAGACGTTCGCCGGCCCGTCCACCGGGCGCGGCCGCCATGTCAAACAGTCCGGCGGGCACGGCCAGTTCGCGATCTGCGAGATCGAGGTCGAACCGCTGCCGAACGGCTCGGGCATCGAGTTCGTGGACAAGGTCGTCGGAGGCGCCGTGCCCCGGCAGTTCATCCCCTCCGTCGAGAAGGGGGTGCGCGCCCAGGCGGCCAAGGGCGTGGTCGCCGGCTATCCGCTCATCGACGTGCGCGTCACGCTGAAGGACGGCAAGGCGCACTCGGTGGACTCCTCCGACGCCGCGTTCCAGACGGCGGGCGCGCTCGCGCTGCGCGAGGCGGCCCGTGACGCCACGATCCATCTCCTGGAGCCGGTGGCGGAGGTGACCGTCCTGGTCGGCGACGACTACGTGGGCCCGGTGATGAGCGACCTGTCGGGACGGCGCGGCCGGGTGGTCGGCACCGAGCAGGCGGCCGGCGGGCGCACGCTGGTGCGCGCCGAGGTGCCCGAGATCGAGATCGGGCGGTACGCCGTCGATCTGCGGTCCGTCTCGCACGGCACCGCGCGCTTCGACCGGTCCTACGCACGGCACGAACCCATGCCGCAGCACATCGCCGAACGGCTTCACGAACAGGAAGCGGGTACCTGAGAGCCGGGGTGCCCCGGGCACTCCGGCGAAGGGCTTCATTCGTCGGTGGGCGGCTTCGGCCGTCCACCGACGAATGTCGGCCGCGGCCGATACTCTGAGAACTGATCAAGACGAAGACCTGATCAACAGGTGTGCGGGACACCGAAGTCGGGAAGGCCGCAGGAGCGGGTGCGGCGGCGATGGGGGCGGAAGTGGCGTTCGACGGTTTCGATTTCACTCCCGGGGCGCAGGTGCCGCTCACGGGCTCCGCGGGGCAGACGGCGGCGACGTTCGCCCTGGCCTCGGCCGCGTACCGCGACAGTCCGATGGAGGAGATCCTCAAGGCCGACAACGAATGGCACCAGTCCACGGTGAAGGCCGGCCGGATCAAGCTGTTCGCGCCCAATCTCGGCGAGGCCTTCGCGGGTGCCGTCACGGCCCGCATGCTGGGCAAGGGTCGCGCTCCGCTGATCCAGTCCTTCGGCACGGAACCGCAGGTCGTCGTGGAGCACTGTCTCGCGGCCACCAACATCCGCCGGGAACGCGACAATTGGCTCTCCGCCGTCATGGTGCTCTGCGGACTGCTGTTCCTGCCGGGCCTGCTGGTGTGGCTGATGACCTTTCAGATCCGCACGCAGATCACCAAGCGCACGGACAAGCGGGGCTCCGCGCTCGGCACCACGCTCCTGCTCGCGGTCGGCGCCCTGGCCGTCCTCTTCCTCGTACGCATGCCGTTCACCGGCTTCTGGGCCTGGTACGCGCGCGCCTCGGTGGTCCTCCCGGTCGTGGGCTGGCTGTGGGCGAAGCGGATCTGCGAGCGCACGGCCAGGGATCTGCGGGAGCGCTGGGGCAGCCTGCTGTCGGGCGGCGGCATCGGCGCCAAGATTCCCGAGGCGGTTCCCGGCAGCCCCGGTGAGACGGCGGCGGAGCAACTGCGCCAGTCGCTCGCCCGGCTCACCGCGGAGCAGCAGTCCAACTCGGTCTTCTACGCGGGCCCCAAGGGCATACTCGGCATGGGCACCCGCTGGGGGAGCTGGCAGCTCGCCGAGGACCTGGTGGCGCTGGACGAGAAGAAGGAGATCCATCCGTTCCGGAGCTGGGACGTCATCCGCAACGTCCACGACCAGTTGCGCATGCTGGAGCGCGGCCCGCTCAACACCGGTGGTTTTCCGGCGCCTTCGATAAAGCACTGGGTCGTCACCCCGATCGGCGAGAACGCGAAGGCGGTGTCCCGGCCGGGCGGCACGGATGTGGACGCGTACACGATCAAGACGCACGCCGTGCAGGACATCTGCAACAAGCAGCAGTTCGGCAGCGGGGACCGGCACTATCTCGGGGTCCAGTGGACGCTCTGGGACGGCCAGTTGATCATCACCATGATGATCACGGTGACCGTGCTGCACCAGACGCTGCGCATCGAGGTGACCGGGCACGCGCTGGGTCCGGTGAACCCGCTGTTCACCAGCAAGCCGGAGGCCCCCACCAAGGAGGTCGCGAAGGCCGTCAAGTTCTGGGAGACCCGCAAGGTGAACCTGCCGCTGGTCACCGCGGACGAGGTCGTGCGGCTCACGGCGCGGGCGCCGCTCACCTGGTACCCGCCGCTGCTGAACTGGATCGGCGGGAGTCTGGCGCTGCCCGAGCCCTTCGGGCTGCGGCACGCCTGGGCCGACCAGCCGTGGCGGCACCGTTTCATGGCGGACGACGCGCTGCGGGCGGCGACGCCGGTGCTGCGCGTGGTGCACTCGGCGGCGATCAAGGTCCTCGCGGAGAACGGCGTCGACACGGAGAAGTTCGGCAACCGCTCGTCGTTCCTCAGCACGGCGGTGCAGGATCTCTCGCCGCGCAAGGCGGACCTGTACGACGCGTAGCCGCGGGCCGGGCACGCGGCCGCACGGGGGTGCGTCCGGCCGCGGCCTCAGGCGGTGCGAGCCCGGACAGGCCGCGAGCACGGACAGGCTCCGAGGCGGCGACGGACGGGGCGCCCGACGGGTGGGCGCCCCGGACCGGGGCTACGCGCTGGGCCAGGCCTCCGCCAGCATCTTGCGGGTGTCCGCGAGAAGCTGCGGCAGGACCTTGGTGTGGCCGACGACGGGCATGAAATTGGTGTCGCCGCCCCAGCGGGGCACGATGTGCTGGTGCAGATGGGCGGCGATGCCGGCGCCCGCGACCGTCCCCTGGTTCATGCCGATGTTGAATCCGTGCGCGCCGGAGGCGGTACGCAGGGCGGTCATGGCCTGCTTGGTCAGCTCACCGAGTTCGGCGGTCTCCGGCCCCGTGAGGTCCGTGTAGTCCGCGACGTGCCGGTAGGGCACGACCATCAGGTGCCCGCCGTTGTACGGGTAGAGGTTGAGCACGGCGTACACGTGCTCCCCGCGTCTCACGATCAGCCCGTCCTCATCGGACTTGGCCGGTATCGAGCAGAACGGACAACCGTCGTCGGCCCCCGGGCCGGTGGGCTTGTTCTCGCCCTGGATGTAGGCCATCCGGTGGGGCGTCCAAAGGCGCTGGAACGCGTCCTGCGTTCCCACTCCGATCTGCTGCTCCGGCTCACTCGTCATGTGTTGCAGCATATTGCTTCGCCCGTTCGCGGCGTGTCGGCGGGTGCCGGGCAAAGGAGCCTGCGGCCAAGCTGTGGCCATGGACGACGACAGCCCGATGACCCGCTGGGAGCGGCGCACGGAGGTACCGCTGGCGATCGGGTCACTGCTGTTCCTCGCCGGGTACGCGGTGCACGTCCTGGCGCACGATCTGCCCGAGGACGCGCGCGAGGCCTGTTTCTCGTTGGTGATGGCCATCTGGGCGGTGTTCCTCGTCGACTACCTGGTGCGCTGGCGGCTCAGCGGGCAAGGGCGGCGGTTCCTCCGGCGTCATGTGCTGGACACCGTGGTGCTCGTCCTGCCGCTGCTGCGGCCGCTGCGCGTCGTCAAGCTCTACGACTCCGTGCTGCGGCGCCGCGGCGAGCCCCGCCTCCCGCTGTACTCACGGGTGATCTTCTACGCGAGCCTCTCGGTCCTGCTGCTCGGCTTCTCGGGTGCCCTCGCCGTCTACCAGGCCGAGTACAAGGCACCGCACGCGACGATCGTCACCTTCGGCGACTCGGTGTGGTGGGCCGCCTCCACGCTCGCGACGGTCGGGTACGGGGATGTGACGCCGGTGACGCCGAGAGGGCGGACGATCGCGGTCGCCATGATGGCGTGCGGTCTCGGGCTGCTCGGCGCTGTGACGGGGTCGTTCTCCTCGTGGCTGCTGCAGCGGTTCTCGCGCGAGGGCGACGAGAAGCCCCCGGGAAGCTAGCTTCCCGGGGGCTGGGGTCTCGGCCGAGCCGTGCCGACCGGATCCGACTCGACAGGTCCGACCGGTCCGTCCGGTCCTGTCCCGTCCGGATAGGACCGGACCGGACCAGACAGGTTCGACCTGATCCGGTCAGAGCCGGTCGGATCAGATCTGGGCGCGCTCCTCGACGACCTTCGCGATCTTGGCGATGGCCTCGGCGAGGGGGATGCCGTTCTCCTGGGAGCCGTCGCGGTAGCGGAAGGAGACGGCGCCGGCGGCCATGTCCTCGTCGCCCGCGATGACCATGAAGGGCACCTTCTGCTTCTGCGCGTTGCGGATCTTCTTCTGCATCCGGTCCGAGGACGCGTCGACCTCGACGCGCAGGCCCTGCTTCTTGGCCTCGGCGGCGAACTTCTGGAGGTACTCCACGTGCGCGTCGCCGATCGGGATGCCGATCGCCTGGACGGGCGCCAGCCACGCCGGGAACGCGCCCGCGTAGTGCTCCAGGAGCACGGCGAAGAAGCGCTCGATGGAGCCGAACAGCGCGCGGTGGATCATGACCGGGCGCTGCTTGGAGCCGTCGGGGCCGGTGTACTCCAGGTCGAAGCGCTCGGGCAGGTTGAAGTCGAGCTGCACGGTCGACATCTGCCAGGTGCGGCCGATGGCGTCCTTGGCCTGCACGGAGATCTTCGGGCCGTAGAAGGCGGCGCCGCCCGGATCCGGGACCAGCGGGAGGCCCTGCTTCTCGGCGACCTGGCGCAGCGTCTCGGTGGCCTCTTCCCAGATCTCGTCCGAGCCGACGAACTTCTCCGGGTCCTTGGTGGACAGCTCCAGGTAGAAGTCGGTGAGGCCGTAGTCGCGCAGGAGGTTCAGGACGAAGGTGAGCGTCTTGTCGAGCTCGTCCGCCATCTGCTCCTTGGTGCAGTAGATGTGCGCGTCGTCCTGGGTGAAGCCCCGGGCGCGGGTCAGGCCGTGCACGACGCCCGACTTCTCGTACCGGTACACGGTGCCGAACTCGAACAGGCGCAGCGGCAGTTCACGGTACGAGCGGCCGCGCGCGTCGAAGATCAGGTTGTGCATCGGGCAGTTCATGGGCTTGAGGTAGTAGTCCACGCCCTCGTCGAGCTGCATGGGCGGGTACATGCCGTCGGCGTACCAGTCCAGGTGGCCCGAGGTCTCGAAGAGCTTCCCCTTGGTGGCGTGCGGGGTGTAGACGAACTCGTAGCCCTCCTCCTCGTGCCGGCGGCGCGAGTAGTCCTCCATGACCCGGCGGATGATGCCGCCCTTGGGGTGGAAGACGGCGAGGCCGGAACCGATCTGCTCCGGGATGGAGAACAGGTCCAGCTCGTTGCCCAGCTTGCGGTGGTCGCGCTTCTCGGCCTCGGCGAGGAAGTCGAGGTGCGCCTTCAGCTCCTCCTTGGAGGGCCAGGCGGTGCCGTAGATGCGCTGGAGCATGGGGTTCTTCTCGCTGCCGCGCCAGTACGCGGCGGCGTTGCGCATCAGCTTGAACGCCGGGATGTTACGGGTGGTGGGCAGGTGGGGACCGCGGCAGAGGTCCTTCCAGCACAGCTCGCCGGTCTTGGCGTCGAGGTTGTCGTAGATGGTCAGCTCGCCGCCGCCCACCTCGACGTTCGCGCCGTCGTCCGTGGAGGCGGCGCCCTTGATGCCGATGAGCTCCAGCTTGTACGGCTCGGCCGCGAGCTCCTCGCGGGCGTCCTCGTCGGTGACGACACGGCGGGAGAAGCGCTGCCCGCGCCGCTGGATCTCCTGCATCTTCTTCTCGACGGCCTTGAGGTCCTCGGGCGTGAAGGGCTTCTCCACGTCGAAGTCGTAGTAGAAGCCGTCCTTGACCGGCGGGCCGATGCCCAGCTTGGCGTCGGGGAAGAGCTCCTGCACGGCCTGGGCCATGACGTGCGCGGTGGAGTGGCGCAGGATGTTCAGGCCGTCCTCGGAGGAGATCTCGACCGGCTCGACCTCCTCGCCGTCCCGCACCTCGTACGCGAGGTCCTTCAGCTCACCCGCGACACGGGCCGCGACGACGGTGCGCTCGCCGGTGAAGAGGTCGGCGGCCGTAGTCCCCGTCGTCACCACGCGTTCTTCCCGCTCGGAATCGCGTTGGATGATCACACGGACGTCTGACACCGGTCTCTCCTGACTGAAGGGGTGCCACACCACATACGGGATGGCATGGCAATGCCCCGAATCCTACCGAGCCCGGGGTCCCCTCCGCGAAACGGTTGTGGACAGGGCACCCCGGTCCGCGCCGGACACGGGCCTCGGCCCTCGCCGCGCACGGGAACGGCCCTCCCCGCACGCCTGCCCTCAGTCCTCGCTGCAGGCCTCCTCGAAGAAGTCCAGATTCTCCTGGAGCGACTTCATCAGCCGGTCCCGTTCGGCCTCGTCCACCTGGACGGGTACGACACCGGTGGCGTCCGTGAGCCTGCGGAAGCCGCCGCGGCTCTCAAGGCGTCCGTGCACCCGCACGGGCAGCCCCACCAGATGGGCCTGGCCCGCTATCCGGTACGCCTCCTCGTCGAGGGTCATGCGCACGTGCGGGACCTCGGCGCCCGCGATGACGCGCAGCCGTACCGTGCCGGCCCCGCGCGGACCCGACCGGCGCATCCGGACCACGGCACCGGTGAGCCGCACCGGCACGGACGGCTCCTCGCGCAGATAGCGGGCCCCGGCCTCGCGCAGGACGGGCAGGTCACCGGGCGAGAACTCGACGGGCTCGGCGGGATGCGCGCCGCCCTCGGGGACGCCCGCGGCGGGCGACCACTCGACGGTGATGCGGGCGCCCTCGGTGCCCCGGACGAGGGTCACCAGGGCTTCCATCAGTTCATGGCTGACGCCCGCCTCGACGGCGGCGTCGAAGGCTTCCATGCCGCCGGTGGCCCGCTGGTAGTCGATGGCCTCGCGGGCCGCGCACAGCGCCTCGTGCAGCCGTACGGCGAGCGGCCGGCCGGAGGTGACGGGAACGAAGGCGGTGAGGCCCCGCCCGCCCGGCTCCGCGCCGACCAGGACGTTCTCCAGGGAGGCGGTGGCCGCCCTGCGGTGCCGGGCGCCGTAATAGCCGGCACGCGCGTGCGCGGCGAGCGCCCCGGCGAGCAGCATCTGGCGGGCGGCCCCGCGGGTCTGCTCCTCGACCGTCCAGGGCGCCGCGCCCACGGGACCGGTCGGCACGTCCCGCCACCAGTGGATCTCGTCGCTGGGCACGGCGAGGGCGACGAGTACGTCCCGCGCGGCCGGGGAGCCGCTGCGGGAGAGCGCGACGAGTGCCTCGCCGAGGAGGTCGTCGCTGTCGGGGAAGGCCCGGTTCTCCGGCACCAGCAGGCTGGTGCCGCCGCCCCCGGGCCCGGGTGGGGTCCACCTGCCGTACCGCCCGGCCGCTCCCCCGCGGCGCTGCCAGCCGTGCCGCCGCAGCAGCGCGCCGAGCACGGCCGGGTCCACCTGGTCGGGGGCCGGCGGATCGTTCCAGAAGGCTTCGGCGGGGTGGGGCCTGACCGGCCGGAGCGCCTCGTCGATGGGGCGGTGTGTCATGGTCTGCCTCCCGTCCCGACCCGCGTCATGATCTCGCACAGGGCCCGGTCGTCGAAGATCCGGGCCGTCGGGATCCGGACGGTGGTCCGGCGCCGGCCCGTGATGGCGTGTCCGGCGAGGTTGATCCAGTAGCAGCAGTGCCGCAGGTCGAGCCGGTCGTGGCTGGCGCGCAGCCAGTCGTCCTGGGATCTGGGCACGAGCATCACGACCAGGATCTTGTGCACCGAGACCGGGGTGCGCGCCAGCTTCGCCAGGTGCTCGTTGTCGAGCGTGAAGGAGAAGGCGGGCCCCGGGGGGTTGGGCGGGATCTGGTACGTGCACTTGAGCTGAACCTTGATGGTGACTTCGTCGTCGACCGTGTGCCCGGGGGCGCTGTGGCTGACGTGCCAGTCGATGCCGTTGTCGGGAAACGGCTGGGACAGTGAACAGCCCGCGGCCGCCGCGACGGCGTGCAAGTAGCCCACCTGCAAGGTCTCCATGCAGGCGGTGGTGGCGAGTGAGCCGCGATGGGGTGCCGTCCGCTGGGGCAGCAGCCCGCCCCGTTCGGGCTGCGCGAGTGCCATGAGTCCAACAGCCTTCCAGGCTTGATGTATCCCCGCGACGGGTCGCTGAACTGCAAAGACCCGTACCTCTGTTGTCTCCTTCCGGCGTACGGCGCAAACGGGCCGGGTATCACCAAACGGACAGAAGACGGTGCGTCAGCTGTCGTGGGTGAACGAGGAGTTGTGTACGTATGACGTGCTGGTACGAGGGCCCTTTGGCCGCGTTCGACACGGAGACCACGGGCGTGGACGTCGAGACCGACAGGATCGTGTCGGCCGCCGTCGTCGTCCAGGACGCCCCGGGAGCCCGTCCGCGGGTGACCCGATGGCTGGTGAACCCTGGAGTGCCGGTGCCCGCGGGGGCGACGGCGGTGCACGGGCTCACGGACGAACATCTACAGCGCAACGGCCGCTGGCCGTCGCCCGTGATGGAGGAGATAGCGCGGGAGCTGAGTGAACAGGCCACGGCGGGGCGGCCGTTGGTGGTGATGAACGCCCCGTTCGATCTGACGCTGCTGGACCGGGAGTTGCGCAGGCACCGGGCCTCGTCCCTCGACCACTGGTTCGAGTCGGTGTCGCTGCGCGTGCTCGATCCGCGCGTCCTCGACAAGCATCTGGACCGCTATCGCAAGGGCCGCCGCACCCTGACGGATCTGTGCGCGCACTACGAGGTGCCGCTGGAGGGCGCGCACGACGCGGCGGCCGACGCGCTGGCCTCGATGGAGGTGGTCCGTGCGGTGGGGCGCCGTTTCGCGGCCCGGCTCGAGCGGCTGTCGCCGTCCGAACTGCATACGCTCCAGGCGGTGTGGCACGCGGCGCAGGCGCGCGGGCTGCAGGCCTGGTTCGCGCGCAGCGGTTCACCGGAGGCTGTGGATCCGGCGTGGCCGCTGCGCCCGGATCTGCAGGCGGCGGCCTGACCGCGCGCTGTCCGAGCGGGCACGGTTCCGACCGCGCGCTGTCCGAACGAGCGGGCACGGGCCGACCGGACGCGATGGCGTCGGCACAACGAAAAACCGGTCCGTCGATGACGGACCGGTCTTCTCCGGGTGGGCGATACTGGGTTCGAACCAGTGACCTCTTCGGTGTGAACGAAGCGCTCTCCCACTGAGCTAATCGCCCGGGAACGGACTGAACAATACAGGTCCTGGCGGGTGCGGTTCAAACCGTTGTGAGGTGAGCCCTCAGTCCGCGCTCTCCCGCGCGCATCATCAGGGCGTGGTTGGCGCGGAAGAAGGGGCGTCCCGGCACGGCGAGCCGCCGCAGCAGAGGCGTGGTGACGTGCACTTCCTGGTCGTACCGGGCACGGGTTCCCGGACCGGCCGCGTCGAAGGTCCAGCGTGCCCAGCCGTCGAGATCACCCGACATGCCGATCTCCAGGACGCCGGCCGCCGGGTCCCGGCGCGCCGCGCGTGCGGTGATGGTGATGTCGTACGGCAGGACCGAGCGGATCCGGATGACGCCGCTGTGTTCGTCGACGGGGGTCACCTCGCGCACCTGGGGCCACCAGCGCGGGTAGGTCTCGGCGTGTTCCAGGACCGCGTAGACGTCCGCCGGCGGCGCGGGCAGCTGCCACACGGTGTGGAAACGGTAGTGGGTCCAGTCCATGGACCGAGTGTGCCGACGCGGCGGAGGCACCGGAAGTACCTCCTGGGCATGTCCGCGGATCTGAGTACGGCGTGAGTACGCGCGCTCATGTCCGCGGGCGTGACCCGGACCACACTCCGAACCATGACCCAGATCCCGTCCCCTGTCGACGAGTTGCGGTTCCTGGACACCGAGTTGCGGCAACTCGACGCGCGACGCGCCGTGTTGCTGACCCGTCGCGCCTGGCTGGTCCACGCGCTCCAAGCGGCGCCGGTACGGACCGTGTCCCCGGCGCCCGGGGCCCGGCGGCCCGAGACCACCGCACCCGGGGTGCAGAACGCGCTCCTCCTCCTCGGCGGCATCCTTCTGGCCGTCGCCGCCGTCGCGTTCACGCTGGTCGGCTGGGGCCGCTTGGGGATCACGGGCCGGTCCCTGGTGCTCGGCGCGGTGACGCTGGCCGCGCTCGGCGCTCCCGTGCCCCTGCTGCGGCGCGGACTGCGCTCGACGGCCGAGGCGCTCGCGGGCACCGGGCTCGTCCTGACGGTCCTGGACGCGTACGCCCTGTACGCGGTGGCGCTCCCGAGTACGGACGGCGTCGGTTACGCGGCGCTCGCCTCGGCGGCGCTGGCCGCGGTGTGGGCCGCGTACGGCCTCGCGCTCGGCGCGCCGCTCCGGACGGCCGGCCCCGGTACGCGTCCGTCGCTGCGGCTGCCGCTGCCCGCCGCCGTGGTCGCCGCGCAGTTGCCGCTGCTGCTGTGGGCGGTGGCCGCCTCCGCGGGTGCGTACGCCGTCACGGCCGCGCTGCTGGTCACGGCGGCGCTCGACACGGCGCTCGCCCTGCGCGTGCCCCTGCGCTCCGTCCGTGCCGTGGCCGCCGTCGGGGCGTACGGCCTGGGCGGCTGGGGCACCTTCGCGGCCGGCTGGCTGTCCTGGACGTCCGCCGGTCCGAGCGCCGCCGCCCGTGCGGCGGCGCTCCTCCTCCTCGCCGCCTCGGTCGCGCTGACGGCGGCGTGGGGTGCACCGAAGCCGGGCCTCGGCACGAACACCGCGACGGGCATCGCGACGGCCGGGGGGCTGACCGGTGTCGTCGCGTTCGGCGGGCTGCTGCGCACGTCCCTGCCGGACGCGTGGACGGTCCCCGGTCATCTGGCGTGCGCGATCGCGCTCCTCGCCGTCGCCGGAGCGGGTCTTACCGCGCCGGTGCGCCGCGGTTTGTCCCTGGCCTCCGGCTGTGTGGGGGCGCTCGCCGTGGCCTGGGCCCTGCCCGTGGTCGTGATCACGCTGCTGGGGCCGGCCGGGTGGGCGGGCTCCGTCTGGTCCGGCGCTCCGTCGGACGCGCGGGACGCGGTGACGAACGGCCTGCCCTGGCCCGCCGACGCGGTCACTGCACCGCTCGTGCTCGCGCTCGTGGCCGCGGTCCTGGTGGTGGCCGTCCGCGCCGCCGCCTGGCGTCCGTACGCCGTGGCGGGTGCACTGATCCTGGCGTGGGCGACGGTGTTCGTGCTCCCGGCGACCCTCGAACTCCCCTACGCGGCCGCGCTGTCCGTCCACGGGCTCACCACGGCGGCCCTGCTCGGGTACGCCCGCCGGACCGGCCCCCGGCCGACGGCGCTCGTGCTCGCCCTGCTCACCTCCCTCAGTCTCGCCTTCCTCGCGCTGGCCTCCGAGAGCGCGACCCTGACGGTGCTCGCCGCGCTGACCGCCCTGTTCGCGGCGACGGCCCCGCGGACCGGCCTCGGCCCGGTGGCGGCGCCCGCGGCGCTCGGGTACGCGAGTGCCTTCGCCTGTGCGGCCGGCGCCTCCCTCGGCCTCCAGCCCCAGCACACGGCGCTGCTCGTGCTGGTCGTGCCCGTGGTCGCCGCGCTGCTGGCCGCGCGCACCGAGGACGTGCCGACGACCGTGTCGATCGAGATCACCGGTGCTCTCGCCGGGCTGCTCGCCGTCGCGCTCGCGGTGGCCGAACCGGCCCTGCTGGCCACGGTCCTGGCCCTGTGCGGCCTGATCGCCGCGGGCACGGCCGTACGGAAGGACCGGCGCTCCCTCGGACACGCGGCCGCCGTGCTGTTCGTGCTGGCCTCCTGGGTGCGGCTCGCGTCCTGGGGCGTCGGCTCCCCTGAGGCGTACACCCTGCCGGTGACGGTTCCGGCACTGCTCCTGGGCGCGTTCAGGCGCCGCTCGGACAGCTCGGTGTCCTCGTGGACGGCGTACGCGCCGGGCCTGTCCGTGACACTCGTGCCGAGCCTGTTCGCGGCGTGGGGCGACGGCCACTGGCCGCGTCCGCTGCTGCTGGGCGCGGCGGCGCTCGCCGTCACCCTGCTGGGTGCCCGGCACCGGCTCCAGGCTCCGCTGGTGGTGGGCGGCGCGGTGCTCGTCCTGGACGCCATGCACGAACTCGCCCCGTACATCGTGCAGGTGGTGGACGCGCTCCCCCGCTGGACGCCTCCCGCACTCGCCGGTCTGCTGCTGCTCGCGCTCGGCGCCACGTACGAGCAGCGGATCCGCGACGCACGACGGGTGCGGGAGGTGCTGGGGAGGATGGACTAGGTCGTGTCCGCAAAGTCGCGTCGTCCGCCCGGAGGGCGGGCCCGGCGGCGTCATGGGGGTCCCCCCTGCTCGAGCGGAGCCGAGAGCTCGG
>NZ_JBHYXD010000071.1:0-46423 GCF_042751995.1 Streptomyces sp. NPDC059371
AGGACACCGGGGCGTGCCGGGCGCAGACCCTCGTACTGGACGTACTTGGGTCTTCGCCCGGTGCGGCGAGTGGGGGTCCCCCCTGCTCGCAGAGCTTGGGGAAGCGTGCCAGACGCCGCCGGGCAGGCGCGACTTTGCGGACACGACCTAGGGGCGGGCGGTGGTTCAGGAGTTGTCGAGCGGCAGGCCGGGCGGGTTGACCTGGGAGGTCTCCACCGCCTCGTTCGAGAGGTTCCAGGCGGCCAGCCACTTCGCGTACTGGCCGTTCTTGATCAGGTAGTTGATCGCGTCGGCGACCGGCTTGGCGAGACCGCTGTCCTTCTTCGCGGTGGCCGCGATCAGACCCTGGATCGTCGCGCCCGCGCCGGAGAACTGGCCGGCGTTGCGGGTCGGGTGGGGGGACTTGGCGTTCTGGGTGACGTGGTAGGCGACGGCCGGGTTGGGGCCGAAGGAGGCGTCGATCTTGCCGCTGTTCAGCGCCAGGGCCGTGGCGTTGTTGTCCTGGTAGTACTTGACGGTGAGCTTCTTGCCCGCCTTGGCCAGCTTGTCCTTCCACTCCAGGAGGATCTTCTCCTGGTTGGTGCCGGCGCCCACCGCGACCGTCTGGCCGGCGAGGTTCCGGTAGTCGCCGTCGAAGTTCCACGTGCTCTTCTTCGGCACCTCGAAGGCGAGGTTGTCCTGGCGGTACGAGGCGAACTCGTACTTCTTCTTGCGCTCCTCGGTATCGGTGACGTTGGAGAAGGCGACGTCGACCTTGCCGCTGTCGACCCCGACGAACAGGTTCTCCCAGGTCGAGTTCTTCACCACCGGCTTCAGTCCGAGGACCGCGGCGACCAGCTTGCCGAGGTCGGGTTCGCTGCCGGTGAGCGTCTTCTGGTCCTGTCCGACGAAGTTCAGCGGCGGCGACCCGGCGGGCAGTGCGCCGATGCCCACCACCAACGTGCCTCTCTCCGCGACGGACTTGGGCAGTTCGGCGCTGATGGACTTCACCTCGGAGACCTTCAACGTGGCCTCCTTCGCGGCCCCGTTGGAGAGCGCGCCCACGGTCACGGTTCCGGCCGCGTCGGTCTTCGTCCGGGTGGCGGCGTCGCTGTCTCCGCCGCAGGCGGCGAGGGAGACGGCGAGGGAGGCGACGGCGGCGGTGGCGGCGACGCCGCGGAGGGCTGTGCGGTTCAGGCTGAGGGTGCGCATGGCTGTCCTTGTCGAGTGTGCGATGAGAGATGTGGGGGAACGGTCCCGGCGGGCCGCCGAATCGGGGGTCCGCCCCGAACGTGGGTCGGGGCGGCAGGGCAGGGAACACCTCGTCGAGCGGTGTCCCGCTGCGCGTCGGGTGGAAGCGGTCAGAGCACCTTGCTCAGGAACTCTCTGGTGCGCGCTTCTCGCGGATGGTCCAGCACCTGCTCGGGCGGGCCCTGTTCGACGATGCGTCCGCCGTCCATGAACACCACGCGGTCGGCGATCTCGCGGGCGAAGCCGATCTCGTGCGTGACGATGACGAGTGTGGTGCCGCTGTGGGCCAGATCCTTGATGACGGCGAGGACTTCGCCGACGAGCTCGGGGTCGAGCGCGGACGTGGGTTCGTCGAAAAGGATGACTCCGGGACGCAGGGCGAGGGCGCGGGCGATGGCCACGCGCTGCTGCTGGCCGCCGGACAACTGCCGGGGATAGGCGGTGGCCTTGTCGGCCAGGCCCACCCGGGCGAGCAGATCGCGTGCGAGTTCCTGTGCCGCGGCCTTGGACAGCCTGCCGGTCGCCACCGGAGCCGCGGCCACGTTGTCGAGCACGGTCAGGTGCGGGAAGAGGTTGAAGTTCTGGAACACGAACCCGATCCGGCTGCGCTGGGCGAGGATGGCCCGCTCGCTCAGCTCTCGCAGGCGGTCGCCGTGCCTGCGTACGCCGATGAGCTCGCCGTTCAGGCTGACATGGCCGATCTCGGGCTTCTCCAGGTGGTTGATCACCCGGAGGAGCGTGGACTTGCCGGAGCCCGACGGACCGAGGACGACCGTCACCTCGCCCGGGCGCACGGTCAACTCCACACCGTCCAGAACCTGTTGGGCTCCGTACCACTTGTGCACGTCGTGCACCTCGACGGCTGCGGGCTCCACCCGCAGCGTGTCGGCGATCTCGTCGGCCGAAACCGCGTCCGCCACCTCGGCGGCCGGAGCCGTCCGCGTCCTCACCGTCGTCAGATTCGTCTCGCCGCTCATATCGCCGTCTCCCTCCGGAACCGGGCCCGCACGTCGCGCAGACCGTTCCGCGCCTTCTGCAACGGAGTCGGCGGCAGCGTGCGCAGGGCGCCCCGCGAGTAGTGCCGCTCGACGTAGAACTGGACGACGGACACGACGCTGGTGAGGATCAGGTACCAGGCGGTGGCGACGAGGAGCAGCGGCACGATGTCGCCGGGGTAGGTGCTGCCCATGCTCTGCACGGAGCCGAAGAGATCCAGCAGCGACACGTAGAAGACCAGCGAGGTGCCCTTGATCAGGCCGATCAACTGGTTCACGTAGTTGGGGGTGATGGAACGCAGCGCCTGCGGAAAGACGATCTTCGCGAACTGGTAGCGCCTCGGCAGACCTAGGGCGGAGGCCGCCTCGTGCTGGCCCTGGTCGACGGAGAGGATGCCGCCGCGCACGACTTCGGAGGCGTAGGCCGCCTCGTTCAGGCTCAGTCCGATGACGGCGACGGCCATGTCGGTCGCCAGTCGGGACTCGTCGAAGGTGAAGAAGGCCGGCCCGAACGGCACTCCGACGCTCAACGTCTGGTACAGCGCGCTGAAGTTGTAGAGGAAGAGCAGGACCACGATCAGCGGCACCGACCGGAACAGCCAGGTGTAGACCCAGCTCACCGCCCGCAGCACCGGGCTCCGGGAGAGCCTCGCCAGGGCCAGCAGGATGCCGCCGAGCAACCCCAGGAGCGCACTGTAGAAGGCGACTTCGAGGGTGATGAGCAGGCCGTCGAGAATGGTCGGGCGCAGGAACCAGTACTGGAAGCGATCCCACTGGTAGAAGGGGTTGGTCACCAGTCCGTGGGCGATCTGGGCGACGAGCACGAGCACGACGGCCGTGACGATCCAGCGTCCGGGCCGCCGGAGCGGAAGGACCCGCTGGGCCGCCGGACGTTCTGACGCGGCGGGGACATCGTTGCAAGGGATCGCCTCGGCGGGCGGTGCTGCTCCGAAGGACACAGCGGCGCCGGGAGGTTGACTCATGGAGAACTCCAGCGGATTCGGACACCCCGGATCACGGAGCGGCGGCGCACCGCCGAGCGGGACGGCTCGGTACACGGCGATGCGCGGGCCCCTGTGGGACGAGGGCTCGACGGGGAAAGGGCGTTTCGCGACAGCGGTGGTCGCCGAGGGCTCGGTGGAACCGGTCGGCGCGAGGTCGTCGCGTGGTCGTCGAAGACCTGGCGGAACCCTCAGCTCGTGATCGCCGCAGGCTCCGAGGAACCGTCGGTTCGTGATCGCGAAGGATTCGGACGAGCCGTCAGTTCGTGATCGCCGGCGACGTGAACGCCGATGACTCGGAGGAGCCGCGCGTTCATGGTCGTCGAGGACTCGGAGAGGCTGTCAGCCTTGGCTGAGGGAGCGACAGCTGCCCGTACACAGGGCGCTGTTGACACGCAGCAGGTCCACGGCGCGGTCGGCGCAGAGCACATTGCGGCCGAGGCGCCGCCATGCGGCCGTCCCGTCAGCTCCGTGCATCGCCGTCACCATTTCTTCTCCGGCCGAAAGGCATCCTGTAATGCGCCGCAGGTTAGGCCTGTCCGGAAAACAATGTCAATGCGGGTGACCACCAGGTGAGACCGCGCTTACGGCCTTCTTGACGGCGCAACTTGGTGCATCGAGACTGGCATGGACGGTCACGATTGTCAGCGCCACGGTACGGGTACACCCCGCTCCAGTGGTCATCGGCCCCGGCCCGCTGACAGGCAACCCTTCCACCGCGACGGGGTGCCCCGGGTGACGACCGGGTCCCGCCGGCGCGGCGGGGCAAGCGTGGTCTCGCGTCTCGCGAGCCCTGAGCCAGGACCGGTGGGAATTGCCCAAGAGCGGTTTGACGAGGCGCCTGCACATCGACCTCCTGCGCGTCTCCAGCGCTTACTGATCCGCGGCCGGTCCGTTCGATCCGGACCGGCGCGACGAGCGCAGTCAATCCGCATCCCGGCCGCCGGTGCCCACAAAGCGGCGGTGGCTTCCGTCTTCCCCCAGGGAGAGTCATGCCCGAGACAGCTTCGCGCACGTCCAGCACTGCCAACTCACGCCCCTGTGACCAGTTTTCGCTCCCCTCGGCCCTTCGGCTCAAGCCGACGACGACCTCGTCCGCACTCCCCCACCGCGTCGACAGCCGCATCGGCGTCGGACTCGCCGGCGGCTTCTACCCGGCTCCGCACCGCTACGAGCTGTATCTGTCGCGGAGTTGTCCGTTCTCGCTGCGTATCGCCATCACGCTCGGACTGCTCGGACTGCGGGACTCGGTCGCCACCACACTCCTGGCGGACCCCGCGCGGACACCCGACGCCTTCGCCTCACTGCGCCGCGCCTACGAGGCCACCGAGCATCACTTCGACGGGCCGCTCACGGCGCCCGCCCTGTGCGACCGGTGGAGCGGACGCATCGTCAGCAACCACCCGCCCGCCATCCTCCGCGATCTCGCCGGGCTGCTCTCCGGTCACACCACGACGTGCCCTTCGACGCTCCGTCCTCCGTCCCTGACCGCCGACATCGAAGCCCTCCGCGATCTGCTGGACCGCGATGTCACCCCGTCCGCCGCGCCTTCGGAACTCGCGGCGGCCCTGGATCTGCTGGACTGCCAACTCGCAGGGCGCACCTACGTGTTGGGCGACTCCCTCACGGCGGCGGACGTGGACGCATGGACGGCGCTCACCGGTCTCGGCCGGTCCCGCGCCCTCGGTTCGCGCCCCCGGCTCCTGGAATACGTACGCCGCCTCGGTGATCACCCGGCCTTCCGGCACGCGCACGACGTGGTGCCGCTCGCGACGGAGGTCTGACGCTTCCGGCGGAAGCGTGCGTGCCGGGCAGGTGGGTGGTTCCTCGCGCGAACGGCAAGCGCCGTACCGCGGCCACCGGCCCGGCGCCCGGACCGTCACCCGCGCGGACCGGTCACCCGCACGGACCGGTGCCTGCCTCGTTCGGACTGGTCACCCGCACGGACCTGTGCCTCGCGCGGACCGGCTCACCCGCGCGGACCGGTCACTCGCCCGGCCCGGTCACTCGCGCGGAACCAGCAGGATGCTGACACCGTTCACTGTGGAGGTCCACCGCCGGCCCTGCTCCAGGACCTCGCGCCCCGGACCCAGAATCCGCTCCTGGAGCACCAGCGCCGACTCGCGGAGTTCCTCCCACGGCTCGGTCGTCTCGAAGACACGCCGGGACCGCTCCACGGAGCCGACCAGAGAGCGGCAGGCCGCTTCCACGTCGGGGACGTTCTGGCCGGCCGATCCGACGCCCTCGAGCGACCACGTCATCCACAGGTGGCCCATGCCATCACTCTGTCCCATCCCCGGAAACGACGCATGCCCGGCGCGCGGAGCTTGCGCCGAGCGGGTCCACCGCTCCGCCCCCGTTCACGCCCGGTCCCACGGCGTTCACCGCACCCCCTGACCGCAGGGTGCACCAGCCCGTTCCACGACCGCACCCGAACCGGCCGTCACCGGCATCGCCCCCAGCCCTTGTAACGCTTACCGCACCCCCGCCCAAGAACAGGTCGGCGGGCCGTGAGACGCCGACCCGCACGTAGGCAATCCGGGCGAAAGTGAGCAATCCTGGCGAAAGCCGCCTCATCAGGGCGTGCCTCAAAGGACCCGGTCCAGGCAGGCGTCTCCATGAAACCCGCACCTCCTGTTGTCCGGCCGCATCCGCAGCGGCCTTCACCGGTGTCACGTCCACCCGCGTCCGGTGGATCCGCCGGGTCCCCGCGGCTGGGCCGGCTGGACGCACTGCGGGGGATCGCCGCGCTGCTCGTGGCGGTCGACCATTCCTCGTACTCCTTCATGGCGGAGTTCCGGGAGCAGGTGATGCCCCAGATCGACATCGGCCGGTACGGCGTCATGCTGTTCTTCCTGGTGAGCGGTTACGTCATTCCGGCCTCACTCGAGCGGCGGGGCTGCGTCAGGAGCTTCTGGATCGGGCGGGCCCACCGGATCTACCCGCTGTGGGCCGTGGTGGTGGGCTCGGCCCTGGCGCTGAACCTGGTCGGCGTCGCGCATCTCGGCACGCGCTTCGAGGGGCGGAATCCCTTCACGGTCGCCGTCGCGCACACCACCCTGCTGCAGGAACTGCTGGGGACGCCGAGCGTCGTCCTCGTCCTGTGGACGCTGTCGTACGAGCTGGCGTTCTATCTGCTGGTCGTCGCCCTGTTCACGGTCCGGCTCCACCGGCGCTCGGCGGGCGTCTCGGTGGTTCTGGGAGCGCTGGCCGCCGTGAGCGCGACCGTGGCGTTCGTGCCACCGGCGTCCGCGCTGTCCTCCGCGGTCGGCGCAGGACCGCTCGTCGCGCTCGCCTCCACGGCGCTCGTGACCGCCGTTCTCTGCGGGAGTTCCGGAAGGTCCCGGCTGCGGGTGCCGGGGGCCGTGGCGGGGGGCGTGCTCGCGCTGGTGCTGGTCTCCTTCAACGGCACCGTTCCGCTCTGGGAAGGCCTCGTGATCCTGGCCGTGATGTTCCTCGGCACCGCCGTCCAGCGTGCGGAGAGCGGGCAGAGCACCTGGCGGCGCGCGACCCGCAACGCCGCCGTGGTGGTGATCTGCGCCGTGGGGAGCGCGTACGCGTACGGCGACACCGCTCCGTTCGCGCGGCGCGGCTGGATCACGGCCTTCCTGCTGGCCGTACTCACCTTCGGCGCGGCCCTGGCGCTGCGCCGCCGGAGGATTCCCCGCGGGCTGACCTGGCTGGGGACGGTCAGCTACTCGGTGTACCTGGTGCATCCGGTCCTGCTGGCGGTGAGCGACAGCGTGATCGGCCGGTCCCGGCACGACAGCCTCGTACTCGAAGCGGTGTTCTTCGCCGTGCTGCTGCCGCTGTGCGCGCTGACCCATCGCTTCGTCGAGGTGCCGGGTCAGGCCCGGGGCCGGGATCGGATCCACCGCGTCAGCCAGAGAGCGGGCGGCAACCTTTTCGCTTCCGGCGGCCACTGAGGGGCAGACCACCGGATCGATCCTCCGAACGGATGCGCATGAAGGAAACGAGGCAGGCCGCGCGACGACGCGGACGTCGGCCGGCGCTGCGGGCCGTCACCCCGATCGCCCTGGTCGCGGTCGGTGCCCTGGTCTGTCTGGTCGTGGCGTTCCGGCCCGGCCATCAGGCCGTCACGGGAGGCAGCGCGGGCTCGGCGGTCGCCGGTTCCCGGGGAACCGCGACGCCCGGCCGGGAATCGGCCGGGCCGACGTCCCCCTCGGCGACCCGGTCGCACAGCCCTGCCGCCTCCCCGACCGCGACGGCCCGCCCCTCCACCGCGTCGGCGCGGCCATCGGCCTCGAACACCTCCCGCACCACGACGACGACCGCTTCGCTGTCGGGACGGATCCGTCCAGGTGTCGGCTACCGGGGTGTGGCGACCATGTACGACGCCGGGAGCGGCGACGGCGCCTGCTCCTACGGTCCGACCGACGACGTCATGACCGCGGCGATGAACCACACCGACTACGAGACGTCCAAGGCGTGCGGGGCCTACGTACAGGTGCGTGCCGGCAGCGGCGCGACCGTCACGGTCCGGATCACCAACGAATGCCCGACGGGCTGCGCCCCCGGCCAGCTCGACCTCAGCGCCCAGGCGTTCGCCCGGCTCGTGAACCCGGTGGCCGGCCGGATCCCGATCACGTGGAAACTGCTCAGCCCCGGCGACTCCGGCACGGTCGCCCTCCGCTACAAGACAGGGTCCAGCCGCTACTGGTGCGCGCTCCAGGTGATCGGTCACCGGAATCCGGTGGCCCGGCTCGAACTCGGCTCCGGCGGCGCATGGCGGCCTCTTCCCCGCACCGCCTACAACTACTTCCTCGCCGAGAACGGCGGCGGCTGCGGTGGCGCGATCCGGATCACCGACATCTACGGTGAACGCCTGACCGTCGACGGCATCGCGCTGCGACCCGACGCCGTACAGACGACCCGGCTCCAGTTCGCGCGCCACTGACCCGTCCCGTCGTCCCATCCCGTTCCGTTGCGTTCCCGGGAGTGCGCCCCGTCGCACGCCGGGGCGCGACCGGGGCGCGCCCAAGGCGACGGCTCCCTCTCCGGAACGGTCCTCTCCTGCCGGGACCGGCTACTCCGCGCTCCTGCCGCAGGCCACACCCGCGGCGGGCGGCCCCGGCGGGGAGGGAACGGTGGCAGAGCCACCACCCGCGACCACCGAGGTGGCCGGCTCGGCGGGTGCCGGTTTGCGGAGCAGCAGCAGGGCCGCGTCGTCGTGCAGCCTGCCGCCCACATGGGCCTGGAGCTCGGCGTCGAGCGCGGCGAGTGTGGAGGCCGGCTCGTCGGACACGTGCCGGGCCAGTCCCTCGGCGAGAGGGTAGAACTCCCGGCCGTGGTCACGGGCCTCGGTGACCCCGTCCGTGTACAGCAGGAGCTGGTCGCCGTCCGCCAGGGGCAGCACCTGGAGGCTCGGGGTCTCCCCCGTCAGGGCCCGCAGCCCGAGCGGCGGAGCGGGGTTCACGGGGTCGAACGACACGACGCTCCCGGACGCCCGGACGTGCAGCGGAGGCGCGTGTCCGCAGTTGACGACCTCCAGCCGGCCCGGCTCCGGGTATCCGGCGACCACGGCGGTCACGAAGTCGTCGTAGCCCAGGTTGCGCGCCAGACTCCGTTCGATCCGGGCCACGACGGTGAGGAGGTCGGGCTCGTCGTAGGCGGCCTCGCGGAAGACTCCGAGCACGAGCGCGGCGGTGCCCACGGCCGGCAGACCCTTGCCCCGGACATCGCCGATGATCATGCGGACTCCGTACGGCGTCGGCACCAGCGCGTAGAGATCCCCGCCGATCCGGGCCTCGGCCGCGGCGGCACTGTAGCGGACGGCCACCTGGAAGGGGCCGACACTCGACGGTATGGGAGCGAGCAGCGCGTGCTGGGCGGCCTCCGCGACGGAGCGGACGGCCGCGAGGACCCGTTCCCGGCGCCAGCGCAGCGCGCTGGCCAGGGCGCTGGCCCCGGTGACGGCCGCCAGGGCGGACAGGACGGCGAGGAGCTCGGCACCCGGAACACCGTCCCGGGTGCCGAGCAGCGCGCTCAGCACCGCGGCCAGGAACCCGACGCACAGAACTCCGAGCGGCCGGCTGGTGGTGGCCGCCAGCGCGGGTCCGGCGGCCAGCAGCGGCAGCCAGATCACCCCCGCTCCACCGGCCAGGTCGATGAGCACGATGGCTCCGACGACCAGTAAGGGCAGCACCGGTGTGCCGAAGGCGAGGTGGGCGGCGCGCTTGCGGGCCGCCGCTCCGGAACCTACGCCCCGGTTCCAGAACGTCCGTTTCGGCCAGTGCTCGCTACCGTGCTCTCGGGCCTGACTCATGCTCGTCCGCAGTCCTCACCTGGGTTCATCCCTGAAATGTCCGGTTGGTCTAGGAAAGACGTTCGAGACCTGAACCACAAGCACGGGGATTTCAAATAGTGAGCGACAGGCTCCTGGTCACCCGGTTCGCGGTCGGGATCAGCCGCGTGAGGACCTCGTCGAGCCGGGACAGCCGCTCGGCGGGGAGCGAGACACCCAGCGAGCCCAACGTGCCCCCGCTGTACACGGGTACGGCGACACAGACCGTGCCGAGAGCGTACTCCTCCAGGTCCGTGACGGCCGGGGCCACCGGCGACGAGGCCAGCCGGCGCAGCAGTTCCCGCCGACTGGTGATGGTCCGAGGAGTGAGATCGGGGAGGGCGTGCCGGGCGAGGTAGTCGTTGCGGGACTCCTCGTCCATCTCACGCAGGACGGACTTCCCCAGCGCGGTGGCGTGTCCGGCGTCCTCGAATCCGACCCACAGGTCGACCCGGGGCGCCCGTGGCCCGTCGACGATCTCGGCGACCCGGATCTCGCCGTCCTCGTAGAAGGTGAGATAGGCGGCCGAGGCGAGTTCGTCACGCAGAGCGGCCAGCGCGGGACGCACCCGGCTGAGCAGCGCCTGTCCGCGGCCCTGGGTGCGCAGCGTCTGCATCTTGTCGCCGAGGATGAATCCGCCGTCGTCGAGTTTGCGGATGTAACCGTCGTGGACGAGGGTCCGGAGCAGGTGGTAGGCGGTGGCGAGGGGCAGCTCGGTCTCACGTGCGAGCTGTTTGGCGGGCGCGCCGTTCTCGTGCGCGCTCACCGCCTCCAGAAGGCGGAAGGCCCGTTGGACGGAGGTGATGAGCGTGGGTCCGTCGCGAGCTCCCATGCCCCCAGCGTGCGCCGAGGCCACGAGACAGGCAAGGCGTCACCGGACACCCGCCCGATCCGGCCCCGCCGCGTGACGGACGCGACGCGACCGGTCACGCCCGGCTACGACGCCACCCGAGACGTCGGAGCCCGCCGGGACGCTGATCCCGGACGCCGCGCCCGGGGTGTCGCAGCCCAGCGGAACAGAACTCGCGCGAGGCACCGCGAGGCACCGCTAGGCACGCGGACTACCGCACTCGCCGACACCGATCCACGGCGAGGTGCCCGACATACCGCGTCGACCGACACCGGCCCCTGGCGAGGCACGCGGGGCATCGGAGCCCAGCGAGACGCCGACGCCAGGCGAGGCACCCGGGGCGTCGGAGCCCCGCGGGACGCCGACCGCGGGATGCCGACCCCGGGCGGAGAGCCCTGAGGCGCCCCGCCCGAGACCGGCGGGCTCAGGAGCCGTCGGGCTCGCGTCGGGTGAACCCGGTGCCGCCGAAGCGGCCGAGGAGACCGGCGAGCCGCGCCGTCTCCTCCTTGGTCCACGCCGGCTCGGCGAAGACCTCCTCGGCGACCTGTTCGGCGGTCACGAGCATCTCCGCCAGGCGTTCCCGGCCGGTCTCGGTCAGGGCCGCGTAGGCCACCCGCGCGTCACGGGCGTCCGGGTCCCGTCTGACCAGGCCGATCCGCTCCAGCGGTACGAGTCCGCGGGTGACACCGGAGGCGGTCAGCCCCAGCGCTTCCGCCAGGTCGACCCGGCGCATACGGTCGCCCGGGGCCTCGGACAGGCGCAGGAGCATCGTGAAGTCGGCCAGGCTCACCCCGTGCAGTCCGCCGAGACTCGCGTCGAACCGCTTCACCAGGGCGGCCTGCGCCCGCACCAGACGCAGTACCGCGTCCAACCCTCCACTCATTGACGTCTCCTTGATTTCTCTTTGATGTCTCTTTGACTACTCAAGCATCTGTGAAGCATAAGTCCCCCTTGGCCTTCAAGGGATCAGGGGGTGTTCTGGGCGATGGCCCGCCGCTGTCGTTTGCCGAGGGGCGCCTGGGAGAGATCCTCGGATTGGGACTTGAGCCGCTTGAAGCCGTAGCCGCGCTCGGTGAGCCAGGCCGTCGCGGCGGCCTCGGCCCGTTCGACGGCCTCCAGGATGTCCTCCTCCGCCTCTCCCGAGTCCAGGTAGCGGAAGGTGAAGGCCGGCCGGGCGGCCACGTCGTAGCTGAGGTGCCCTTCGGGGGTGAAGGCCGCCCGCAGAACGTCGTGTTCCGGGGCGTGTGCCATAAGTTCGGCACGCTGGTCGGCGCTGAGTCCGTCGAAGACACCGCGAACGGTGATACGGAAGGTGCGTGTGGTCATCGGACGAACGTAACCAACGGGATCGGCCCCGCTCCACCGCGTTTCCGGCGAGCTCACCGTCGGCGCCCACCAGGGGCAACGCGCACAGCGGGCGAGCCGGATGCGGGGAGCCCACGAACCGGATCACGGCCGGGGGCGGGGCGGACCGGGGCGGGGACGGACCGGGGCGGGGGTGCCCGCACCCGGTCCGCACGCCGCGACCGGGGCGCTCAGTGGCCGTGGTGCCGGCAGTCCCAGTGAGCCTTGACCCACACCTTGTCCCAGTGACCGGGAACGTAGACCCACTTCTTCACCCAGCCGTCGTGGTGGTGACCGTGGTGCCAGGAGTCCTGGTGGACCCACTTCTTGACCCAGTGTCCGGGCACCCACTTCTTCTCCCAGTGGCCCTTCTTCCACTCGCAGCGGTCGTGGTGACCGTGATGGTCGGGGGCCGTCACCGACGGTGTGGGCGACGGCGCCGGGCTCGCTGCGGCGGCACCGGACGTTCCCAGGGCGGCCCCTCCGGCCAGCAGCGCCGTCGCGGCCGCACCGGCGAGCAGCCGCCGGGGGCTGATGCGTGTGGTCATCGGACTCACCTCCCTCGCAATGTGATGGACGTGCGCAACGTGGCCCGGCGTCCGTGAAGTTCGCGCGGAAGCTGACGGTACGTTTCCAGGTCCTCGATGCGCGGGACATAGGGTATTCGGAGCGACAAAAGGTACGTATGAGGATAGACCTAGGTGGGTTTTTGGTACGAGTTTTCGAGAGGGGGCGGCCGCGGCCCGCCGCCGGGAACGCGCGGGGCCCCCGGCTCATCCAAGGGCCGGGTGGCCACGAATACACGGTGACGAGGCCCCTCCCCCGTCGTGGGACCGGTCGCCGACCGCACCGGTCCCGCGCCTGCCGAACACGACGGACGGGCCGGGCGAGAAGGAAGCAATGGACGGATTCTGTGAGCGATGCCAAGACCGGCCGGGACGGACAGGATTCGCGACGGCACCCTTCGGAGGAGGCGTGGCTGGACGCACGGCTCGAACGCTCCGCGCAGGGTGACCAGGACGCGTTCGCCGATGTGTACGACACCCTCGCGCGGCCGGTCAAAGGCCTGATCTGCCGCGTACTGCGGGACGAGGCCCAGGCCGAGGAGGTGGCACAGGACGTCATGGTGGAGATCTGGCGGACCGCGGACCGCTACCGCCCCGAACTCGGTACCGCCCGGGGATGGGTCCTGACCCTCGCGCACCGGCGGGCCGTCGACCGGGTCCGGCACGTCCAGGCCAGTACGGAACGGGAGCGGCGCAGCGCCCTGCTCGCGGAGGACCGCCCGTTCGACGAGGTGGCCGAGGCCGTGGAGCGGCACGAGGAGCACGACCGCGTGCACCGCTGCCTCGCCGACCTGGAACGTCACCAGCGCGTACCACTGGTGCTCGCCTACTACGAGGGCATGACCTATCTGGAGGTGGCCGCCTGTCTGGCCACTCCGGCGGGCACCGTGAAGTCCAGGATGCGCTCCGGGCTGCGGCTGCTGCGCAGATGTCTGGAGGCCGGCCGATGACGGCCGCCGACGACCCGCATCAGCTCGTCGGGGCGTACGTCCTGCACGCCCTGCCGGCGGCCGAGGAGGCCTCCTTCGAGAACCATCTCGCCGGCTGCGCCGCGTGCCGGGACGAGGTGGCGGAGCTGTCCGAGGTCACCCTGCGGCTCGCCTCGGCCCAGGACGCGACCCCGTCCCCCGAACTGCGCCGGAACGTCCTCGAACAGATCGCCCACACCCGCCAGGAGCGTCTGCCCCGCGCCCTTCCCGTTCACCGGCGGGCCCTGCGGATGGCGCTGGCCGCGTGCCTGGCTCTCGCGGCCGCGCTCGGCGGGATCGCCGTCTGGCAGCACACCCAGGCCGAGGACGCACAGGCCGAAGTCGCCGCCAGGAAGGCACAGGCGTCCGTCCTCTCCGACCTCCTGACCGCCCGGGACGTGAAGATCAGCACGCAGAAGCTGGACAACGGGGCCGCCATCAGCGTCGCCGCCTCCCGTTCCCAGGGCCGGGCGGCCTTCATCGCCTCGGACCTGCCCCGCCTCGGAAACGACCAGGTCTACGAACTCTGGTACGCCGCCGACTCCGGCGCCCTCCGCCCGGCGGGCCTGCTCACGGGCTCCGGCGGCGGGCAGGCCCGACTGCTCCACGGCCCCCTGCACGACGTCAGCGCCGTGGGCATCACCGCCGAACCGGCGGGTGGATCACGGCAGCCCACGAGTGAGCCGCTCGGCATCGTCACGGTGCCTGCCTGAGGGCCCCGAGCGAGCCCACGTCGAAGACCGCGGGCACCCATCGCCGGGAACCGCATCAAAGTTGCGGATTACATGATTTGACGCCTCAAAACAGGATAGTTAACTTTTGATGCAATTCATTCTTGATCATCCTATGCTGATGTGAGGGAGGGCTCGGGCGGCGGTCAACAGCCGGTCCTGGACCGGCGGGAAGCGGGCTTCCATGGCTGAGCGGTTCAAAAACTCGGGGCTGATCGGCGAGTTGTCCGGTGAGTTCCTCGGCACGATGATTCTCATCCTGTTCGGGTGCGGCGTGGTGGCCCAAGTGGTCGCCGGCGGAGCACTCACGACGCCGCCGGGCGGTCTCGGCAACCACGACAGCATCGCGTGGGCCTGGGGCATCGGCGTCACCATGGGCATCTACGTCGCGGCACGGCTGAGCGGCGCCCACCTCAACCCCGCGGTCACCGTCGCGCTGGCCACGTTCAAGGATTTCCCGTGGCGCAAGGTGGCCCCCTACGTGATGGCCCAGATCGTCGGCGCCTTCGTGGCGGCGCTGATCGTGCGCTGGAACTACACGGAGGCCCTGGCGAAGGTCGACCCCGGCCACACCATCAAGACCCAGGGCGTGTTCTCGACACTGCCTGCCAACGGCAACCCGAACCTGCCCGTCCACGAATGGGGCGCGTTCCGCGACCAGATCATCGGCACGGCCATACTGCTCCTGGTGATCTTCGCGGTCACCGACCTGCTCAACACCCCGCCCGGCGCGAACCTCGGCCCGTTCATCATCGGTCTGCTCGTCGTGGGCATCGGCATGGCATGGGGCACCCTCGCCGGCTACGCGATCAACCCGGCACGCGACTTCGGACCGCGTCTGGCCAGTTTCCTCACGGGATACGGAGGGGCCTGGCGAGATCAGTACGGCAACTTCTACTTCTGGGTGCCGATCATCGGTCCGCTGATCGGCGGCGTGCTCGGCGCCGCCGTCTACAAGCTCTTCATCGGCCGGTTCCTGCCGATGGCGGAGCCCGAGCCGCCGGGACAGATCCCGGCCCCCCAGGACTGACACCCGCAACAGAGGCGGCGACCCATGGCTGACTTCGTGGGCGCGGTGGACCAGGGAACCACCAGCACCCGATTCATGATCTTCGACCACGCGGGCAACGAGGTGGCGAAGCACCAACTGGAACACGCCCAGATCCTTCCGCGCTCCGGATGGGTCGAGCACGACCCGGTGGAGATCTGGGAACGCACCAACTCGGTGATCCAGAACGCGTTGCGGCACAAGAACCTGAGCGCCGAGGACCTGGCGGCGATCGGCATCACCAACCAGCGGGAGACCACGGTCGTGTGGGACCCGCGCAACGGCCGTCCGTACTACAACGCCATCGTCTGGCAGGACACCCGGACCGATTCCATCGCCGCGGCCCTGGAGCGTTCCGGCCGGGGCGACGTCATCCGCCGCAAGGCGGGGCTGCCGCCGGCGACCTACTTCTCCGGCGGCAAGATCCAGTGGATCCTGGAGAACGTCGACGGGGTCCGCGAGGCGGCGGAGCAAGGGCACGCCCTGTTCGGCAACACCGACGCCTGGGTCCTGTGGAACCTGACCGGCGGCCCGGACGGCGGCGTCCACGCCACCGACGTGACCAACGCCAGCCGCACCATGCTCATGGACCTCGAGACCCTCGACTGGGACGACGAACTGCTGGGCTTCTTCGGGGTACCGAGGGCCATGCTGCCCAGCATCAACCCCTCGTCCGACCGCGAGGCGTACGGCACGGCACGCACCTCCAGGCCACTGCGCGCCGCCATCCCCATCACCGGGGTGCTCGGCGACCAGCAGGCGGCCACCGTCGGGCAGGTCTGCTACGCGCCCGGCGAGGCCAAGAACACGTACGGCACCGGCAACTTCCTGGTCCTCAACACCGGTACGGAGCTGGTCCGTTCGCGGCACGGCCTGCTGACCACCGTGGCCTACCGATTCGGCGGCGAACCCGCCGTCTACGCGCTGGAGGGCTCCATCGCGGTCACCGGGTCCGCGGTGCAGTGGCTCCGAGACCAGATGAAGATCATCAAGGACGCGGCCGAGAGCGAGACACTGGCCCGCACGGTGGAGGACAACGGCGGGATGTACTTCGTCCCGGCGTTCTCCGGCCTGTTCGCCCCGTACTGGCGTTCCGACGCCCGCGGCGCGATCGTCGGACTCGCCCGGTACAACAGCAACGCCCACCTGGCCCGGGCGACGCTGGAGGCGATCTGCTACCAGAGCCGCGATGTCGTCGAGGCGATGGAGCAGGACTCCGGAGTCCATCTCGACGTCCTCAAGGTCGACGGCGGTGTGACCGCCAACGACCTGTGCATGCAGATCCAGGCCGATGTCCTCGGCGTACCCGTCAGCCGTCCCGTCGTCGCCGAGACCACCGCGCTCGGCGCCTCGTACGCGGCCGGTCTGGCCACCGGTTTCTGGCGGGACACCGACGAACTGCGCACCCACTGGCAGGAGTCCAGGCGCTGGGAACCCCAGTGGTCGGAGGACCGGCGGCAACAGGGGTACGCGGACTGGAAGAGGGCGGTGGAGCGCACGCTGGACTGGGCGAAGGTGGAATAGCCGGGGGCGCCGGTCGTCCCGGTGACCGACGGTGCCGCGTTCGGCTCCCGACCCGTATCGCGTCGGGGGCCGGATGCCGCCGGGAGCGCGTTCCCGGTGTGCGGTCGCGAACCCCCGCGGTCCCGCGCGAGGCCGCCGCGTCCCGGGTGTGGCCGGGGCGTATGCCACCGGCGGCCCATCATTCCATCTCCCGGGGCCACACGCCGAATGATCACCCCCGGTCACGCGTCCACCACCTCGGCTTCTCTATGCTCGGGGGCGAACCTTCGCATCCATGAGGAGCAGAGCAATGAGCGAAAACGTCTACTTCGAGGTCACGGCCGACGGCCAGCCGCTGGGCCGCATCGAGTTCAAGCTCTACGACGACGTCGTCCCGAAGACCGCGCAGAACTTCCGTGAGCTCGCCACCGGCAAACACGGTTTCGGTTACGAGGGCTCGCCGTTCCATCGCGTGATCCCGGACTTCATGCTCCAGGGCGGCGACTTCACGCGGCAGAACGGCACGGGCGGCAAGAGCATCTACGGCGAGAAGTTCGCCGATGAGAACTTCAAGCTCAAGCACACCAAGCCGGGTCAGCTGTCCATGGCGAACGCGGGCCCGAACACCAACGGCTCGCAGTTCTTCATCACCACCATCGTCACCGGCTGGCTGGACGGCAAGCACGTCGTCTTCGGCGAGGTCGTCGAGGGCATGGACGTCGTGAAGGCGATCGAGGCGCTCGGCAGCGGTTCCGGCACCACCTCGAAGAAGATCGTCATCTCCAAGAGCGGCACCGTCTGAGCGGTCCGGCAGCCCCTCCCGGGTCCGTCCCGCGGACTCGTGCCGGCGGGGGCGGTGGGTGACGCACCCGCCGCCACCGCCGGGCGGTCCGCCGCACGGGACCCCGCGGCCACCGGAACCGATCGTGCCCCACGGGTCGCGGCGCCTCGAAAGAGTTCAGCCGGATTCGTGGCCGGAACCCGTACTCCAGGGGACCGGCCCGCCCGCGAGGGGTAGCCCTCCCCGGACACGCCTAAGCGTGCTGGGGTTGGGGGGAGCTGGCCCGAGTGAGTTGGTGGGGGCGGACACCGGGTAGACGCTTGTCAGCACGCGCGCAGCGGCGCCGAGCCGTCCGCCGACTGCGTGCGGAAGGGGCTTACGGGCCCATACTGCGTGACGTGCTGCCCGCTCTCACGGGGGTCGTCATCACCTTGTGCGCGGTCGTCGCCGGACTCGCCGTCGGTTACCGCGTGGCCGGTATCGGCGTACCCGTCGCCGCTCTGGCCGTCCTGGCCGTCGTGACCCCCGCCGCGGTGCGGCGGCACCGGCCGACGGCCCGCCGGCGCCTCGGCTTCTACACACCCGAGGAACTCGCGGAGCTGGACACCCAGGGGCTGGCCCTGGCCGTCTCCCGGATGCTGCGCCGGGACGGCTGGCGCGTGCTCCAGCCGCGCGGAACCGAGGACCGCGTCCGGGTCCGCGCGCGGAACGGTCACGGTCACCGTCTGGAGGTCGCCTTCCGGCCCGTGGCCGAGCCGCTGCCGGACGAGGACACGCCCTCGCGTTCGGGCCGTCCGGGCGGTCCAGCCCCGCCTCTGAGGCTCGTGGTGCACCGCGGGGCCTTCACCCGGCGTGACGTGCAGTGGGCGCGACGCCAGGGCGGTGTCCGTCTCATCGACGGTTCGTGCCTGCGGCACTGGGCGCACGGAACCCCGCTGAACGAACTCGGCGACTCCTCCTGGAGCCCGTACGAACCCTCGTCCTGAGCCCGTACGAACCCCTCCTCCCGAGCCCGTACGAACCGATCTCCGAGCCCGCCCGGACCGGCCCGCGGCCGCATCACCCCCACCACAGTCCTCACTCCGAGCACGGGCGCAACAGCGGTTTCTTCGGCAACAGACGAGGTCAGCGGCATGTACACCCTCCGACCAGGTAGTTGAAGGAAAGCCCTTCGCACGGGCCGACGGGCCGCATAGCGTGCGAGGACCCGAGCCGTTCCCCCACTGTCCCGCGGCCCGTGCACGCCGGGCCCGCACCCCACCAGGAGGCCGGCATGTCGTACGACAGCTCCGCCCCGCGGCCCGCGCGACCGCCGCGGGGACACCACAACTCCTTCGCCCCGCACGTCCCGGACCCCTCCGCGGCGGAACCCTTACGCGGCGGGGCATCACCCCACGCCTGGACCGGGCACCACCGCGATCTGCGCATCCTGCGGCGCGCCTACCGCCGCCAGCGGCGCGTGACCACCTTCGCGGTGCTCGGCTGTTTCACCCTCTTCCTCGGCCTCTGCGCCGGATACCCCGGTCTGATGGACCGTCCCGTCGCAGGCGGTCTCTCGGCCGGCCTGGTCATCGCCCTCTGCCAGATCCCCGCCACCTGGCTCGCCGTGCTCGTCTACGAACGCACCGCCCGCCGCTACGTCGACCCGCTCGCCCACCGTGTGAACCGGAGCGTGCCGTGGGCGAGTGGCGAGCAGGGGCGGAAGCGGTGAGCGGCTTCGCCGGCTCCACGCAGTCCTGGTCCCTCGTCGCCTTCTCGATCGCCGTCACGGTCACGCTGCTGCTGTGCGTTCTCACCGGCCCCGACAGTGACGACCTCGCCGAGTTCTACACCGGCTACCGCTCGCTCTCCCCGCTGCGCAACGGGCTCGCCATCGCCGGCGACTACATCTCCGCGGCGACCGTCCTGACCATCGGCGGCGTGATCGCCCTGTGCGGTTTCGACGGGGTCGTCCTGGCTCTCAGCACCCTGCTCTCGCTGCTCGTGCTGATGTTCCTGCTGGCCGAACCCCTGCGGAACACGGGCACGTTCACCATGGGCGACGTGCTGGCCCGCCGGATGCCGAGCCGGACCGTGAGGATCACGGGGTGCGCGGTCACGATCGCGGCGCTCGTACCGATGATGCTCGTCCAACTCGCCAGTACAGGGCAGTTGTTGGCGTACATCCTCGGCTTCACGGACAGCTCCATGAAAACGGGCTGCATCGTCGGCGTCGGCACCCTGATGATCACCTACGCGGCCATCGGCGGCATGCGGGGCACCGCGTTGATCCAGCTCCTGAAGATGGTCGTGCTCCTCGGTTCCGGAATCGCCGTCGCACTGCTGATCCTCAGCCGGTTCCACTGGAACCCCGGGGCGCTGTTCACCACGGCCGCGCACCGCAGCGGCTCACCGGACGCGTTCCTGCACGGCGGACTCCAGTTCGCGGGAGGCCCGCACCCCCGGCTCGACATGATCAGCACCCAGTTCGCCATCGTGCTGGGCGGTGCCTGTCTGCCGCATGTGACCATGCGGATGTTCACCGCGAACAGCGCCCGCCAGGTACGGCGTTCGATGTCCTGGGCGGTGTCCTCGGTGGCGTTGTTCATGCTGGTGGCGGGCGTCATCGCCATCGGTGCGACGGCGATGATCGGCCGGTCCGGCGTCACCGCCGCCGACCCGCGCGGGCACACCGCGTATCTGCTGGGCGCACGTGCCGCGTTCGGCCCCGTGGTGTCCCGGGCGGAGACCCTGGTGTTCACCACGGTCACCACGGCGATCTTCCTCACCCTGCTCGCCTCCGTCGCCGGCATGACCCTCGCCTGTGCCAACTCACTCGCCCACGACGTCTTCGCGGGCCGCGGCACCACCATGTCGTCCCGGCGCGAGACGGCCTTCGCGCGCGGCTCCGCCCTGGTCGTCGGCGCGCCCGTGATCGCCCTCGCGGTCCTCGTCCAGGACCGGAGTCTTCAGCCGCTGGCCACGATGTCCTTCTGCGTGGGCGCCTCGGCGATCGCCCCGGCCCTGGTCTACAGCCTCTTCTGGCGCCGCTACACCCGCGCCGGTCTGCTGAGCACGCTCATCGGCGGCACGCTCGCCGTCCTGGTGCTGATGCCGGGCACCAGACTGGTGTCCGGCTCCCCGACGTCCGCCTTTCCCGCCGCCGACTTCAACTGGTTCCCGTTCACCACCACGGGGCTGGTGTCCATCCCCCTCGGCTTCGCGTTCGGCTGGCTCGGCAGCATGCTGTCCGGACGCCGCGCGGCGGACCGGGAACGCGGGGTGTACGAGAGTGTCGAGAGCCTGATCCTCGCGGGGCCGCGGCCCCGGGACCGGTGAGGGTCGCGGGCCGCGGCCGATGGAGCGATCGGAGCCGCGGGAGCGGTGAGAGTCGCGGGATCGCCGCCGCCCTCACCGGGGAGTCGCCCTCTACCCGACCTGTGCCGTCACCGGTTCAGGAGCCGTCGACCACGATCTCGCGCTTGAGGATCTTGCCGGTGGGTCCCTTGGGCAGTTCGGCCGCGATCGTGACGAGGCGGGGGTACTTGTACGCCGCGACCCGCTCCTTGGCGTGCGCGCGGATCTCCTCGGACGTGGCCTCGGCGCCGGGCCTGAGCGTGACCACGGCCGCGACCTCCTCACCGTGCAGGGGATGCGGCACGCCCACGACGGCGGCCTCGGCGACGGCGGGGTGCTCGTACAGCACCTCCTCGATCTCGCGCGGGTAGACGTTGTAGCCGCCGCGGATGATCATGTCCTTCTTGCGGTCGACGATGAAGTAGAAGCCGTCCTCGTCGACGCGGGCCAGATCGCCGCTGTGGAACCATCCGTCGCGGACCGCGTCCGCGGTGGCGTCCGGACGGTTCCAGTACCCGGTCATGACGTTCTCGCCGCGGATGGCGATCTCGCCCACCTCTCCGGGCGCGGCCGTGCCGCCGTCCTCGGCGACGAGCCGCATCGCGACCCCGCGGATGGGCACGCCGATCGAGCCCGCCTTGCGCGGACGGTCCGGGTGGTTGAACGCGGCGACCGGTGACGTCTCGGACAGCCCGTAGCCCTCGAGGACGGCCGCGCCGAAGCGCCTCTCGAATCCGTGCAGGACCTCGACCGGAAGCGCGGCCCCGCCGGAGACGGCCAGGCGCACCAGCCCGGCGTCGAAGCCGTCGGGGAGTTCGGCGTGCAGCAGCGCCGCGTACATGGTCGGCACGCCGAGGAAGACGGTGACCTTGTCGCGGGCGATGATCTCCAGCGCGCCGCGCGGGTCGAACCGGGGCAGCAGGGTCAGCGTGGCTCCGGTCGCGACGGCCACGTTGAGCGCGCAGGTCTGGCCGAAGGCGTGGAAGAGGGGAAGGCCGCCGAAGAGCACGTCGTCGGGTCCGACCCGGAGGAGGGTCTCGGCCGTGGTGAGCGTGTTGCTCGTCAGGTTCCGGTGGGAGAGTTCGGCGCCCTTGGGCGTTCCGGTGGTGCCGGAGGTGTAGAGGATGAGGGCGGGATCCTCGTCGGCCCGGTCCGGGGTGTCGCGCAGGGGCTCGTGGTCGCGCAGCAGGGCGTCGAAGGCCTCGGGGTCGGTCACCAGGCAGTCGGTGCCCGTCTCGGCGGCGGCCTTCGTCACCTCGTCGGCGAACAGCGGGAACACCAGCGCGACGCGCGCTCCGCAGTCGCGCAGGGTGAAGGCGACCTCGCGGGCCTTGAGCAGCGGGTTCATCGGGACGACGACACCGCCGGCCCGCAGGATGCCGTAATAGAGGACGGGGAACAGCGGGACGTTGGGCATGGTCAGCGCGACACGGTCGCCCGGCTGGACGCCGCGGTCCCGCAGCAGCGCGGCCACCCGCGCGCTCGCGTCGTCGAGTTCGGCGTAGGTGAGCGTGTGGTCGTCGTGGCGGACGGCTACGTTCTCGCCGTGGGCCGCGACGGTGGCGGCCAGAAGGGTGACGAGGTTGGTCATGCCGTGGATCTCCTTGCGTTCGTCGCGCGGGTCGCGGCGGTGCCGCGCGGTCGGATCACATCGCGAAGCGTGACCCAGCGGTGTGCGTCCTGGCTACCGGGCCCCGGCGGGAAGACCGGCCAGAGCCGCGGCAGATGGCGCCGGTGTTCCGGCGGGCCAGGCGCGTCCGCCACTGTTCGGGGTCCGTGAACGCGGGGCCCGCCCACACCGAGGGGCCCGAGAAGAGCGCGGGCCGGGACGGCGCCCGGTCCGTTTCGTCGGTCCTGTCATGTTCGCCTCCAATCCGTCGCGCGTTCACCTGCCGGTGAGCGGCCCCCCATGAGCGGCCCGGCAGGTGAACGGCGTCATGCTAGGTTCCTCGACCACCGCCGCGCTTGTCATGGCGGGACAGGAGACTTGGCTTTTCGGGACATCCCTGGAGCGTGCCCATGAGACCGCTGGTCCGCACCGCAGCCCTGAGCGGCTATGTCGAGCTGTGCCGCTCCCTGGACATCGATCCGCAGGCGTTGCTGAAGCGGGTGGGTCTGGACACCGCCGCCCTCACCGTCCAGGACCGGTGGATCTCCGGTACGGCGGCCGTCCAGGTGCTGGAGCTGTCGGCGGCCGAGTCGGGCCACGAGGACTTCGGGGTCAGGCTGGCGGAGTTCCGCCGCTTCTCCACTCTCGGCCCCATCAGCCTCGTGGTCCGCGAGGAACCGGACGTACGCAGCGCGCTGGAACTCCTGATCCGCCATCAGTACATGTACAACGAGGTGCTGCACACCCGGCTGTCCGAGGGCGACGGACTGGCCACGCTGAAGGTGGACCTGCGGCTCGGCGAGGCGATGGAGTCGCGGCAGGCGACGGAGCTGGCCGTCGCCGCCTTCCACCGCATCCTGAGCGACTTCCTGCACGCCCGCTGGCAGCCGCTGTCCGTGTGGTTCCGGCACTCCGCGCCGGCCGACACCTCCGCGCACCGGCACGCGTTCGGGCCCATCGTCCAGTTCGACCGCGAGATCGACGGGATCGTCTTCTACGCCGACGACCTGGACGCCCCCAACGCCATGGCGGACCCGCTGATGCGCGAGTACGCCCGTCAGTACTTCGACGCGATCGCCGTACCGAAGGACACCACGGCCGCGGACCGGGTGCGTGAACTGATCGAGGTCCTGCTGCCGACCGGGCGCTGTTCGATCGAGCAGGTCGCGCGCAGCCTCGGCGTCGACCGGCGCACGGTGCACCGCCATCTGGGCGCGTCGGGCGAGACGTTCTCCTCGCTCCTCAACGTCACCCGACGCCATCTCGCGGAGCAGTTCGTGGCGAACCCCCGGCGGTCGCTGACGGAGATCTCCGACCTGCTGGGGTTCTCGTCGCTGAGCGGGTTCTCCCGGTGGTTCCGCGAGCAGTTCGGGTGCAGCCCGCGAGCGTGGCGCGGGAGCAGGACTCCGTAGCGGCCCCCGCCCCGCCGGCGGTCCCAACTCCCTTGCCGGTACTGACGTGACGGGCGGGACGGCTGTACGGGCCGCACGTCGGTCCCTTCGCGTGCCGCCCCACCGATGTCCCCAAATGACAAATCATCTGTCCCCTGACGGCAAGCATGTCTCTGGACTCGGCCCTACCTTTGCACCACCGCACAGCACAACGCGGTCGGCCGTCGGAGGGAGCCGAACCACTCCCCCGGACTCCCTCCGGACCGGCCGACCGCGGCGGGCCGCCTCGCGCCCGCTGTCACCGGTGCCCCGCATCGATCCCCGCCGGACGTCCCAGGCCCGCGCAGCACGCGGCGATGCCCCCGGCGAGTGATCACCGATCCGACGAAGGAGACGGACCGTGCATTTTCACGACGACTCGCTCTTCCCCGAGAACCAGGAAAAACTCGTCATCCAGGCCGCCCCCTACGGGCCCGAATGGCTTCCCGGCGACGCCGACGACCTTCCCCTGACGATGGACGAGCACGTGCAGGCGGCCGTCGACTGCTACAACGCCGGTGCCACCGTTCTCCACATCCACGTCCGCGAGCTCGACGGCAAGGGCTCCAAGCGCCTGTCCATGTTCAACGAGTTGATAGGACGACTGCGCGAGGCCGTGCCGGACATGGTCCTGCAGATCGGCGGGTCGATCTCCTTCGCCCCCGAGGGCGCGGGCTCCGAGGCCAAGTGGCTCGATTTCGACAGCCGTCACATGCTCGCCGACCTGGACCCGAGGCCGGACCAGGTCACCATCGCGATCAACACCAGCCAGATGAACATCGTCGAGATCATGACCGACGACGATCTGGAAGGCACCTCGATCGCCAAGCCCGACTACTACAAGGCGTACCGGGACATGTACCTGGAGGCCGGCCCGGACTTCTACCTGGAGCACCTCAAGCGGCTGGGCGAGAACGGTATCCAGCCGCACTTCCAGCTCGCCACCCTGGCCCAGCTCGAAACCGTGGAACGGCTCATCCGGTCCGGCGTCCACACCGGCCCGCTGGTCCTCAACTACGTCGCGATCGGCGGCGGTTTCGCCGGCCGTCACCCCGCCGACCTGATCGAGTTCGTCCGTCGCGTCCCCGACGGCGCCGTCCTCACCATCGAGAGCTCCATGCGTGCCGTGGCACCCATGAACGCGATCGGCATCGCGCTCGGCGTGCACGTCCGGGTGGGCAACGAGGACAACCTGTGGCGGCGCAAGGGCGAGCGCATGTCCAGCGTCGAGCAGGTCGAGCAGATGGTGCAGATCTCCCAGGCGCTCGGCCGTGACATCGCGACCGGCGCCGAGGCCAGGAAGATCTACAAGATCGGCGAGACCTACTCGAGCACCGACGAGACCCTCGCCCGGCTCGGGATGGTGCCGAACCGCCGTCCGGGCCGGCGCGGCTTCATGCTGCGCGACGCCTGACCCCACCGCTCCCCGCCGCGCCGGTCCGCACCCGCGGATACGGCCCCCGCCCGCCCTACGGGCACGGCCCCCGGGGCGCCCCGTCCGGCTGCCGCACCGGCCGGCCCGGCGACCCGCCCCGGGCGGCGACCCGCCGTGGCCGCGGCCGCCACGCCACGGGGCCGCCGGGGCCAGACCCCCCGGTTCCGGCGGTCCCTTCCTCTCCCCGACCACCACCCGACACGAACAACGGAGCGCCCCCGTGGCCCACGCCATTCGATTCAAGGAGACCGGCGGTCCCGAGGTCCTGCGCCGGGAGGAGGTCGTCGTCGGCGACCCGGGCCCGGGCGAGGTCCGGATCCGCCACCACGCCGTCGGACTCAACTTCGCCGACACCTACTTCCGCACCGGCCTCTACCCCGCGCCGCTGCCCGCCGGGCTCGGTGTCGAGGCGGCGGGCGTGGTCGAGGCGGTCGGCGCGGGCGTCACCGGGTTCACGGAGGGCGACCGGGTCACGTACACCGGAAGTCCGCTCGGCGCGTACAGCACCGAACGTGTCATGCCCGTCGGCTCCCTGATCCGGCTGCCGGACGGCATCGGCTTCGAGACCGCCGCCGCGATGACCATGCGCGGTCTGACCTCCGCGTACCTGCTCCGCAGGATCCACCCCCTCGCGGCGGGTGACTCGATCCTGCTCACGGCCGCGGCGGGCGGTGTCGGCCTCATCGTCTGCCAGTGGGCCAAGCTGCTCGGGCTGAACGTCATCGGCACCGTGTCCACCGAGGAGAAGGCCGAACTGGCCCGGGCGCACGGCTGCGACCACGTCATCCACCATCAGCGGGAGAACGTGGCCGAGCGGGTGCGCGAACTCACCGACGGCGCCGGGGTCCCGGTGGTCTTCGACAGCGTCGGCAGGACCACGTACGCCGCCTCGCTCGCCTCGCTGCGACGCCGCGGCCTGCTCGTCTGCTTCGGCACCGCCTCGGGCCCCGTCCCGCCCATCGACGCCATGCAACTCGCCGTCCAGGGCTCCCTGTTCGTCACCCGGCCCGCCCTCGCCGACTACATCGCGGACCCCGCGGAGCGGGCCGAGCTCGCCGGCGAACTCTTCGAGCACGTCACCTCCGGACGCATCCGCATCCAGGTCAACCAGCGCTACGCACTTGACGACGCCGCCCAGGCGCACCGCGACCTGGAGGCCGGCCGGACCACCGGATCGTCCGTCTTCGTCCTCTGATCCCCGGCGTCCGCCGCGGTCGACACCACTCCCCTCCGCGCACTCCCGGGGACCAGCTCCCCCCCTTCCGCGTACTCCCCGCGGCCAACTCCGCCCCGTTTCCCAGCACTTCCCCGCGGTCAACTCCACTGCCTCCAGGAGGAAGCACCATGGAACACACGCTCGCTCCGCCCGAGGGCGCGCCGGTCCGCGCCCATCACCGCGGCTCGATCCGGGTCGAACCGCTGACCTGCTCGATCGGCGCGGAACTGTCCGGCGTGAACCTCGGCGACGCCGCGCGCGACGACGACCTCTTCGCGGAGATCAAGTCCCTGCTGCTCCAGTACAAGGTGCTGTTCCTGCGCGACCAGGACCTCACCCGCGCCGAACACGTCGCGTTCGCGGAGCGGTTCGGCGCGCTGGAGGACCATCCGGTGGCCGGCAGCGACCCCGAGCACCCCGGTCTGGTGCGGATCTACAAGGATCTGGACAGTCCTGCCGAGCACTACGAGAACGCCCTGCACACCGACGGCACGTGGCGCGAGAACCCCGCCATGGGCGCCGTACTGAGGTGTATCGAGGGTCCCCCCGTCGGCGGGGACACGATCTGGGTCAACATGGCCGAGGCCTACCGCCGGCTGCCCGAGGAGATCCGCACCAGGATCCGTGGACTGCGCGCCCGGCACAGCATCGAGGCCACGTTCGGCGCCGTCATGCCGCAGGAGAAGCGGCAGGCCCTCAAGGCGCAGTTCCCGGACGCGGAGCACCCGGTCGTGCGCGTCCACCCGGAGACCGGCGAGGAGATCCTCTTCGTCAACGCGTTCACCACGCACTTCGTCAACTACCACACGCCCGGGAACGTGCGGTTCGGACAGGACTTCGCGCCGGGCGCGAGCCTCCTGCTCAACTATCTGATCGCCCAGGCCGCGATCCCGGAGTACCAGGTGCGCTGGCGCTGGACCCCGAACAGCGTCGCCATCTGGGACAACCGCTCCACCCAGCACTACGCCGTACAGGACTACTGGCCCGCCGTCCGCCGCATGGAGCGCGCGGGAATCGTCGGCGACAGACCCTTCTGACCCCGTCTTTTCCAACAGCTCGTGAGGTGATGACAATGGAGTTGCACACCCCTGCTGGAACCGTCCCCGGGACGGACCCGACCGTCTCGTCCGTCTCGTCTGTCTCATCCGTCTCGTCCGGGTGGCCCGTGCCCCGACGTTATGCCTGGGTGGTCTTCGCCCTCAGTTTCGGCCTGCTGCTGTCCGACTACATGTCCCGGCAGGTCCTCAACGCCGTCTTCCCGGATCTCAAGAGCGAGTGGCTGCTCTCGGACGCCAGGCTCGGCACACTCAGCAGTGTCGTCGCCCTCATGGTCGGCCTGCTCACCTTCCCCATGTCCCTCATCGCCGACCGCTGGGGCCGGGTGAAGAGCCTGCTCCTCGCCGCGGTGATGTGGAGCGTGGCGACCCTCGGCTGCGCGCTCTCCGCGAACTACGACCAGATGTTCGTCGGCCGCCTCTTCGTGGGCGTCGGCGAGGCGGCGTACGGAAGTGTCGGCATCGCCGTCGTCCTGAGCATCTTCCCGATCGGGCTGCGCGCCACCCTCTCCGGCGCCTTCATCGCGGGCGGGGCCTTCGGTTCGGTCCTCGGCGTCTCGATCGGCGGCGCCGTCGCCGAACACCTCGGCTGGCGCTGGGCGTTCGGCGTCATGGGTGTCTTCGGCCTGGTGCTGGCCGCGGTCTACGGTTTCGTCGTCACCGAGAAGAGGCTGAGGCCGGAGGCCGGTTCCACCGGAGCCGGGGCCGATGCGGGGCCGCGCGGCCGGCTGCGCCAGCTGCTGCCCCGGCTGTTCTCCTCCGTCTCGGTGATCAGCGCCTACGTGGGCAGCGGTCTCCAACTGTTCATCGCCGCGTCCCTGATGGTCTGGCTGCCCAGCTACTTCAACCGCTACTACGACATGCCCACCGCGAAGGCGGGCGCGACGGCCGGCGTCTTCATCCTCGTGATCGGGATCGGCATGATCGGCGGCGGCATCGTCTCCGACCGCGTCAGCCGGGCGTTCCCCATCCGTAAGTGGGCGGTCGCCATCGGGTGCAGCCTCGGCTCGCTCGCCCTGCTCATGACCGCGTTCCGGCTGCCGACCGGGCCGCTCCAGCTCATGGTGCTGGCGGCCGGAGCCCTGCTGTCGGCCGCCACGGCCGGTCCCGCGACCGCCATGGTGGCCAACCTGACTCCCGCGGCCATCTCCGCGACGGCGTTCGCCACCCTGACCTTCGCCAACAGCCTCCTCGGGCTGGCTCCCGGCCCCGCCGTCACGGGCGCGCTCGCCGACCACATGGGGCTGCTCGGCGCCCTGCGGATCGTCCCGCTCACTGCGCTCGCCGCCACCACCGCGTTCCTCATCGGCCGTCACTTCTACGAGCGTGATCTGCGCCGCCTGACGAGCGGCCCCGCCCCGGCGGCGGAGCCGGAGGACGCGGTGGTGACCGCGTGAGCGGCGGAACCGACCCGGTGACCGCGAGCACCGGCCCGGCGGCCGTGACCACGGACCCGGTGGCCGAGACGACCGATCCGGTGATCGCGAGCACCAGCCCGGTGGCCGAGACGACCGATCCGGTGATCGTGATCGTCCCGGGGCTGCGCGATCATGTCGCGGACCACTGGCAGACCCTGCTGGCGGACCGGCTGACCGAGGCGGGACGGACCGTACGCACCGTCCCACCGCTCACCGAGAACGGCCTGAGCCGCGAGGCCCGGGTCGCGGCGCTCGACAAGGTGATCTCGGAGACCGAGGGCCCCGTCGTACTCGTCGCGCACAGCGCCGGCGTGATCACCACGGTCCACTGGGCCCAGGGAGACACGGCCCGGGTGCGCGGAGCCCTGCTCGCGACACCACCGGACTTCGGCACCCCGCTGCCCGAGGGCTATCCGACCCCGGACGTCCTCCACGAGAACGGCTGGACGCCGGTGCCCCGGACCCCGCTGCCCTTCCCCAGCCTCGTCGCGGCCAGCGCGAACGACCCCCTCGGCACGGCCGAGCGGGTCGCCGCACTGGCCCGCGACTGGGGCGCCACCCTGGTCGAACTCGGCGAGGTCGGCCATCTCAACCCCGCGTCCGGCCACGGCCCGTGGCCGCGCGCGGAGGAACTGCTCCACGACGTGGAAACCGGCTGAACGGCCGCGTCCAGCCCGGAAAGGCACCCGATGAACACCGAAACCGACCTGCTGTGGTCCCCCGGTCGCCGCGAGGTGGAGGACTCCGGCGTCGCGCGCTTCATGGCTTGGGTGGGCGAGGTACGGGGACTCCACTTCTCCGACTACGCCGAGCTGTGGCGGTGGAGTTCCACCGATCTCGCGGGATTCTGGTCGGCGGTGTGGGAGTTCTACGGGCTGGACGCGGTCTCCGGCTACGACGAGGTCCTGGCCGACGCGTCGATGCCGGGAGCCGACTGGTTCCCCGGCGCCCGGCTCAACTTCGCCGAACGCTGCTTCGCCCGGGCCACGGACGCCCGCCCGGCGCTCGTCAGCCTGACCGAGGGCGGCACGCCCGAGGAGACCTCCTGGCACGAACTGCGCCGGCAGGTCGCCGATGTCGCGGCGGCGTTGCGCGGCATGGGCGTCGAGTCCGGCGACTGCGTGGCCGGATACCTCCCCAACCTCCGGCAGACCGTGGTGGCGCTGCTCGCCACGGCCGCCGTCGGCGCCGTCTGGACGGCCTGCTCCCCGGACTTCGGCACGCCCGCCGTGCTCGCCCGGCTCCGCCAGGCACGGCCGAAGGTCCTGGTCGCGGCCGACGGATACCGCTACGGCGGCAAGACGTACGACAGACGCCCGGAGGTCGCCGAACTCGTGGACGGACTGCCCACCGTCCGCCACGTCCTCGCCGTCGACAGCCTGTTCACCGTCCCGGCCGACCCGTGGTCCGGGCGGCCCGGCGTCCGGCAGCACGCCTGGTCGGCGCTGCCCTCGGCGGACGGTGAGCCGGAGTTCGCCGAGGTGCCCTTCGACCACCCGCTGTGGATCCTCTGGTCGTCCGGAACGACCGGGATACCGAAGGGGATCGTCCAGGGGCACGGCGGCATCGTGGTCGAACTGCTCAAGGCACTGGGCCTGGGCATCGACCTGCGCGCCGACGACCGCTATCTCTTCGTCACGTCCACGAGCTGGATGGTGTGGAACTTCCTGGTCGGCGGGCTGCTGCACGGCACCACCGTCATCCTGTACGACGGCAGCCCGACGTATCCCGGCATCGACGGCGTCTGGGAGATCGCCGAACGGACCGGCGCGACCGTGCTCGGCCTGGGTGCCGCCTATCTCACCGCGGCGGAGAAGGCGGACACGCGTCCCGCGGACACGTTCGGGCTGGGCCGGCTGCGGACCGTCCTGCAGACCGGATCGACCCTGCCGCCCGGCACCTGGCGGTGGGTCCACGACCGGCTGACGCCCGGAGTGCGGCTCCAGTCCATCTGCGGCGGTACGGACGTCTGCTCGGTCCTCGCCGGAAGCACCCCGCTGCTGCCCGTCCGCGTCGGCCGCATCCAGGCGCCCGCCCTCGGCGTCGCCCTGGCCTCCTGGGACCCCGGGGGACGCCCGCTGACCGGTGAACAGGGCGAGCTGGTGGTGACCGCGCCGATGCCCTCCATGCCGCTCCGCTTCGTCGGCGACCCGGACGGCGCCCGCTACCGGGCCGGTTACTTCGACACCTACCCCGGCGTCTGGCGGCACGGCGACTGGGTCACCGTCGACACCGATCTGTCGGTCGTCGTCGCGGGGCGCTCCGACTCCACCCTGAACCGTTCCGGCGTACGCATGGGTTCCGCCGACATCTACGCCGTGGTCGACCAGCTCCCCGAGATCGCCGACAGCCTCGTCATCGGTGTCGAACAGCCCGACGGCGCCTACTTCATGCCGCTGTTCGTCGTGCCCGCCGAGGGCACCGCGCTCGACGACGCTCTGAGCCGGCACGTCGCCGCGGCCATCAGGAGCCGGCTGTCCCCGCGCCATGTGCCCGACGTGATCGTGCAGGTCCCCGCCGTCCCGCGCACCCTCACCGGCAAGAAGCTCGAAGTCCCGGTCAAACGCGTCCTCCAGGGCGCCCGCCCCGGCGAGGTCAGCAGCGAAGGGTCCATCACCCACCCGGAGATGCTGGCGTGGTTCGCGGAGTTCGCCGTCACCCGGGCATCGGACGCAGGACGCCAATCGTGATCAACGACCGGCCAATGACGATCAATTAGCGGTCCCTCGATATGCCTTTCGACGCTCCTTCCGTCAGTCCCGAAACAACCCGGCTGTCCCCTCCGGACGGTCCGTAGGGTCCGGGTCACCGGCCGGTCGGGAACTCCTCCGTCCGCGCGGTGACCCGAAGGAGACATCGGTATGGCAAATGTGGAGATCTCCCTCAAGGAGACGATGACGTCGATCGAGGGCGCGCTGGGCGTGGCCCTCGTCGACTACACGAGTGGCATGGCGCTGGGCACACTGGGGGGCGGCAAGGACCTCGACCTGAACGTCGCCGCGGCCGGCAACACCGACGTGGTCCGGGCCAAGGTGCGCACGATGGAGCACCTCGGGCTCAAGAGCAAGATCGAGGACGTACTCATCACGCTCGAGAACCAGTACCACGTGATCCGGCCCCTCACGGGCCGCAACGGCAACGGACTGTTCCTGTACCTCGTGCTCAACAAGGGGACGTCGAACCTGGCCATGGCCCGCCACCAGCTCGCACGCATCGAAGCCGAACTAGAGGTGTAGACAGCCACGTTCTCCGCGCCTTCGCATGCCCACGACTTGAAGACTTCTTCATTTAGGTACATCCAGATGGAGTCAATCCCGTGGGTGTGCGGAGGTGGAGCCGCCAGGATCGGTCCCTCGGGCACCGTTCGCGGCGCGCACGCGGACAGCCACCGCACCAGCCGGAGAAACAGCCCGTCCCCAGGCGGCAGGGAGCGAACGATTTTGAACAGGCAGGTTCCCCTCTACCAGGCCAAGGCCGAGTTCTTCCGCATGCTCGGACACCCTGTGCGCATCCGCGTCCTGGAGCTGCTGCAGAGCGGGCCCGTCTCGGTGCGCGACCTGCTCAGCGAGATCGAGGTCGAACCGTCCAACCTCTCGCAGCAACTGGCCGTACTGCGCCGCTCGGGCATCGTCGTGTCCATCCGCGAGGGGTCGACCGTCAGTTACGCGCTCGCGGGCGGCGACGTCGCCGAACTGCTGCGCGCCGCCCGCCGCATCCTCACCGAACTGCTCGCCGGACAGACCGAGTTGCTGGCCGAGCTCCGCCAGGCCGACGTCGGGACGGGCCTGCCTCCCGGTCCCCGCGAACCGCACCTCGTCGTCACCCGGTCCGCGGGGCCCTCGCCCGCGGGCCGCGGACACTGACGCACCCGCACCGCACCCCCGGCTGACGCCCCGACCCGCCCCGACCGACGCCCCGTCGCACCCCGGCTGACACCCCGACGCGCCCCGGCTGACACCCCGTCGCACCCCGACCGACGCCCCATCGCACCCGGAACGGCCACGGGGCGGGCCCTCAGGCCCAGCCCCGGCGCGCGGCGTGCCAGCCGAGCTGGATTCGGCTCTCGGCACCGGCCCGCGCCATGAGTTCACCGATGCGCCGCTGCACGGTGCGCCGGGAGACGCCGAGGCGGGCTCCGACCGCCTGGTCGGTGAGTCCGGCGAGGACGAGGGCCAGCATCCGGGCGTCGAACTCGTCTATCCCGTCCGGACGTTGCTCCTCGATTCCGTCGCCCGCCGTGTGCGGCGACAGCGGATACGCGTGCTCCCAGGCCAGCTCGAAATAGGCGACGAGGGCGTCCAGCAGTCCTCCGGCGTGCACGAGCACCGAGGCCGCTGCGGTGTTGCGGCCGCTGTACAGGGGGAGCATCGCCAGATCCTGGTCCGCGATCATCAGTTTCACCGGGACGGCGTCGGCGACCCTCACCTGCTGTCCGGCCGCCAGTACGGCGAGGGCCTGGTTGACCATGCCGGGCTCGGTCAGCGCGTCCCGGTGCAGGATCGTCCGGTAGAGCACGCCCCGGTCGATCCCGCCTTCTTCCGCGGTGTTGTCGTCGCGCGACACGACCGTCTGTTCGGGCACCATCATCGACCGCACCTCGTGCCGGGCGGACTCCTGGAGCTGCCGGAACCGGTGCCGGACCGCGTCGATGTCGCCGATCACCTCGACCGCGCCGCCCTCGGCCCCCGAGCGATGCTGCTCGGCGAGCGTGAGCACCGCGTGCTCCGCCGCGCTCAACTCGTCACGCCGAAGCCTCAGTTCCCCACCGAGCGCGACCGCGGGAGGCGCCGCCACGAAGACGGTGGCCGCGCCCTCGGCCGTCTGCGGGACGACGAGACCACGCCCGGCCAGCGTGGCGAGGATGTCACGCGTCTCGGACTCGGGGCGGCCGCTGCGGACCGCCAGTTCCTGGACGGCCGCCCGTCCACGCGCCACCAGGAGGCGGTAGATCTCCTCCTCGGCCGGACCGAGACCGAGCGCGGCGAGCATGGGCACTCCTTGAGATCGGCCGGCGGGCCCGGGGCGAGGTCTGCCGGTGCGGCCCGGGACCCGTCCGGACCCACGGTCGTCCAAGGTCTACTTCACCCCCCGGCCCCCTGTCACCTCCGGGTGACGCAGTTGCCCGCATCGCCCCAAGTGCCTGCCCCGAGGAAGCCGTCGGGAGGGCATTGTCAGTGGTGGCAGGCAGGATGACGGGTATGACAACACCTGTTGCAGTGATCGTGGACGCCGTCGCCTACGCGCAGGCGGTCGAGGACGCGTTGAAGGCGTCGGCCGCCTACTACGAGGGCGGCACGTCCGTGCTGGACGACGACGCGTACGACCGGCTGGTGCGCGGCATCGCCGCGTGGGAGGCCGCCCATCCCGAACAGGTGCTGTCCGACTCGCCGACCGGGAAGGTCGCGGGCGGCGCCGTCGAGGGGGACGTCCCGCACACGGTGCCGATGCTGAGCCTGGACAACGTCTTCTCCTCCGAGGAGTTCACCGCCTGGACGGCGTCGCTGGCCCGGCGGACCGGTCACGAGGTGGAGCGGTACAGCGTCGAGCCGAAGCTCGACGGCCTGGCCATCGCGGTGCGGTATCAGGAGGGCCGGCTCACGCGGCTCATCACCCGCGGGGACGGCACCGCCGGTGAGGACGTGTCGCACGCGATCGGGACGATCGAGGGCCTGCCCGGCGAGCTCGCCGAGCCGCTCACGCTGGAGGTGCGCGGCGAAGTCCTCATGACGACGGCGCAGTTCGAGCACGCCAACGAGGTACGCACGGCGCACGGCGGGCAGCCGTTCGCGAACCCGCGCAACGCCGCGGCGGGCACGCTGCGCGCCAAGGACCGCGCCTACACCGTTCCGATGACCTTCTTCGGCTACGGGCTGCTGCCGGTGCCCGGCACCGAGGCCGCCACGGCCGCCCGGCTCGACGAGCTCGCGCACAGCGAGCTCATGGCCCGGGCGGCGGAGCTGGGCGTGAACACCACCGCGAGCACGGCGGTCCCCGGCATCACCGCGGCGACCGCCGAGCAGGTCCTGGCGCGCGTCCAGGAGATCGGGTCACTGCGCGCCGAGCTGCCGTTCGGGATCGACGGGATCGTCGTCAAGGCGGACCTGGCGGCCGACCAGCGGGCCGCGGGGTCCGGTTCACGCGCGCCGCGCTGGGCGATCGCGTACAAACTCCCGGCTGTCGAGAAGATCACCCGGCTGCTGGCGGTCGAGTGGAACGTGGGCCGCACCGGCATCATCGCCCCGCGCGCGGTGCTGGAGCCGGTCGAGATCGACGGCTCGACCATCACGTACGCCACCCTGCACAACCCGGCGGACATCACGCGTCGCGATCTGCGGCTGGGCGACCATGTGATGGTCCACCGCGCCGGGGACGTCATCCCCCGCGTCGAGGCTCCCGTCGCCCATCTGCGCACCGGCGAGGAACAGCCCATCCTCTTCCCCGAGACGTGCCCGAACTGCGGGTCCGCCATCGACACCAGCGAGCAGCGGTGGCGCTGCGAGCAGGGCCGCAACTGCCATCTGGTCGCCGCGCTCTCGTACGCGGCGGGCCGCGACCAGCTCGACATCGAGGGCCTCGGTCACACGCGGGTCGTCCAGCTCGTCGAGAGCGGTCTGGTCGCCGATCTCGCCGGTCTGTTCGGCCTGACCCGAGAGCAGCTCCTCGGACTGGACCGGATGGGGGAGACCAGCACCGACAACCTCCTCGCGGCGATCGGGACGGCCAAGGGCAGACCGCTGTCCCGGGTGCTGTGCGCGCTCGGTGTCCGCGGCACCGGCCGTTCCATGTCCCGGCGCATCGCCCGGTATTTCGCGACCATGGAGCACATACGCGCTGCGGACGCGGAGGCGATGCAGCGGGTGGAGGGCATCGGCACGGAGAAGGCCCCCTCGATCGTGGCGGAGCTGGCAGAACTGGCCCCGCTGATCGACAGACTCGTCGCCGCCGGGGTCAACATGACCGAGCCCGGTGCCACCCCGCCCGCCGCGCCCGGCGAGGACGGCCCGGACGCGGAGGAGGGTGAGACGGCCGGCGGGCCGCTGGCCGGGATGACGGTGGTGGTCACCGGCGCGATGACCGGAGCCCTGGAGCAGCTCAGCCGCAACCAGATGAACGAGCTCATCGAGCGCGCCGGCGGCCGTTCCTCCTCCAGCGTGTCGAAGAAGACGACCCTGGTCGTCGCCGGCGAGGGTGCCGGATCCAAGCGCGCCAAGGCCGAGAGCCTCGGGGTCAGGCTCGCGGCGCCGGAGGAGTTCGCCGAGCTCGTCGCCGACTACCTCGCCTGATCGCTCCGCGCACGCGGTACGCCGACCCGCCGGGCCAGCACCTGGCCCGGCCAGCTCCCGGACAGGAATCGCTCGGTGGGGGTGAAGCCCTGGCGCTCGTAGAACGCGACCAGTTCACCCCCGCCGCCCGCCCAGCAGTCGACCCGCAGCAGCTCGACGCCGGACCGCCGTGTCTCCTCGGCGGCGTGGGCGAGGAGCGCGGCCCCGATGCCGCCGCCGGCGTGCCGTCGGTCGGACACCAGCAGCCGGACGTACCGCTCGGGTTCCCCGGCGGGCTCGATCGGCATCTGCGGGCTGGGCCCGCTGTCGAGGACCATGGCGCCGACGGGTGTTCCGTCGGCTTCCGCGACGAACGGCGCGTTCTCGGTCATGTACCGCCGGACGCGCTCGGCTCCGCCCGCCGTCGCCGAGTACGGGGTCGTGCCCCACTGCTCGGTGTTGCCCCGGGCGTTCATCCAGGCCACCGCTCCGTCGAGCATGTCCAGAACGGCCTGCGCGTCGGCCGGTCCGCCGGGCCTGATCCGTATCGCCGGTGAGAAATCCCGCTCGGTCTCGATCATGGCCGAAGCCTAGGGCGTGTCCGCGAGGTCCCGTCCGGGGTGTGCCGGGCGACGCCTGTCCCGCCCTAGGCGCACGAAGGGCACAGCCCCCGGTACGTGACCTCGACGGCGGCCACGGTGAAGCCGAATCGTTCTGTCGCGGGAAGGTCTGCCAGCGGGTTGCCGGTGGGGTGGACGTCACGGACGGTGCCGCAGGCGGAGCACACCAGATGCTGGTGCGGGCGGTGCGCGTTGGGGTCGTAGCGCTTGGCGCGGCCGTCGGTGGTGACCTCGATGACCTCGCCGAGCGAGACCAGCTCCCCCAGGGCGTTGTAGACGGTCGCCCGGGAGATCTCGGGCAGCCGTTCGGCCGCGCGGGCATGCACCTCGTCGGCCGTGAGATGCACATGATCGCCGTCGAGGACCTCCGCAACGACGCGTCGCTGGGAAGTCATCCGCCAGCCACGCCCTCGCAGTCGCTCCAGCAGGTCACTCATATCGGTTCACCTTTTCAGGATCGGCGGGAACCCGCAGTTTATCGGTGTGCATCCTGGGTCCGATCGAATATGGGTCTGGTGTCCTTCTTGACTTGGACTCTGTCCATCGTAGGATCGGTTTTGGCACTGGCCAAGGGACAAGAACGCTTCGGCACGAGCAGGAGAGACACAGATGTCGGGACCACCGCCGTGGAACCACGCGGCGCCGGCCTGCGTGTGACGGCCGCCGTGACACGCAGCCCGGGAAGCTCCCGGAGCCCGGGACCGCCCCGGCGACGACGCGATCGCCGCCACGGCGGGCGACCCGGCGCCGCACCTCCCCGCACGTGGCACACAGCCCTCCGTCCGCTCACCGTGACGGGATGCGTACCCCGTGGCGGACCGGTCCAGCCGGTCGGCCGCGAGCCGCGTACGGCACCCCCGCCTCCGGCCGCGCGACGGAACGCCCCCTTTGCCCGTTATCGTCCGAAAGAAGCGGCCTCCCCTTCGGCTCTGCCGAAGGTTCCGGGGCCGGCCGCCGGGGCCCCGCCCCGGCTGTTCCCCCCACCCGTAGTCGCTGAGCACCGAGATCGGCCCATCCGGAAGGATTCCCATGTCTGAGAACCACGACGCGATCGTCACCGACGCGAAAACGGAGGGAGGGGGCGGCTGCCCGGTCGCACATGACCGCGCTCCGCACCCGACCCAGGGCGGCGGAAACCGCCAGTGGTGGCCGGAACGTCTCAACCTGAAGATCCTTGCCAAGAACCCCGCCGTGGCCAACCCCCTCGGCGAGGACTTCGACTACGCCGCGGCCTTCGAGGCCCTCGACCTCGCCGCGGTGAAGCAGGACGTCGCCGAGGTGCTCACGACCTCGCAGGACTGGTGGCCGGCCGACTTCGGCAACTACGGCCCCTTCATGATCCGTATGGCCTGGCACAGCGCGGGCACCTACCGCATCAGGGACGGCCGCGGCGGCGCCGGTGCCGGACAGCAGCGCTTCGCCCCGCTCAACAGCTGGCCGGACAACGGCAACCTGGACAAGGCCCGCCGTCTGCTGTGGCCCGTGAAGAAGAAGTACGGCCAGAGCCTCTCCTGGGCCGACCTCATGATCCTGACCGGCAATGTCGCCCTGGAGCAGATGGGCTTCGACACCTTCGGCTTCGCCGGCGGCCGCGAGGACGTGTGGGAGTCCGAGGAGGACGTGTACTGGGGCCCGGAGACCACCTGGCTCGACGACGAGCGCTACACGGGCGACCGTGAGCTGGAGAACCCGCTCGGCGCCGTCCAGATGGGTCTCATCTACGTCAACCCCGAGGGCCCGAACGGCAACCCGGACCCGATCGCCGCGGCCCGCGACATCCGTGAGACGTTCCGCCGGATGGCGATGAACGACGAGGAGACGGTCGCCCTGATCGCGGGCGGTCACACCTTCGGCAAGACCCACGGCGCCGGTCCGGCGGAGAGCGTCGGCGACGACCCCGAGGCCGCTCCGATCGAGGCGCAGGGCCTGGGCTGGAAGAGCACCTACGGCACTGGCAAGGGCGCCGACGCGATCACCTCCGGCCTGGAGGTCACCTGGACCACCGCGCCCACCCAGTGGGACAACGGCTTCTTCGACGTCCTCTTCGGCTACGAGTGGGAGCTCACCCAGAGCCCCGCGGGCGCCAACCAGTGGAAGCCGAAGGACGGCGCGGGCGAGGGCACCGTCCCGGCCGCCCACGACCCGGCGAAGAAGATCGCTCCCTCGATGCTCACGACCGACCTGTCGCTGCGCTTCGACCCGGTCTACGAGCCGATCTCCCGCCGCTTCCACGAGAACCCCGCCGAGTTCGCCGACGCCTTCGCGCGAGCCTGGTACAAGCTGACCCACCGTGACATGGGCCCGAAGTCCCTCTACCTCGGCCCGGAGGTCCCGGAGGAGACCCTGCTGTGGCAGGACCCCCTGCCGGAGGCGGAGGGCGAGGTCATCGGCGCCGAGGACATCAGCGCCCTCAAGACGAAGATCCTCGGCTCGGACCTGACGGTCGGACAGCTCGTCTTCACCGCGTGGGCGTCGGCCTCGACGTTCCGCGGCAGCGACAAGCGCGGCGGCGCCAACGGCGGCCGCATCCGCCTGGAGCCGCAGCGCGGCTGGGAGGCCAACGACCCCGACACGCTGGCCACGGTGCTGCGCACGCTGGAGGGCGTCCAGCGGGACTTCAACGCCGGTGCCAAGCATGTCTCGCTGGCCGACCTGATCGTCCTCGGTGGCGTCGCCGCGGTCGAGAAGGCCGCCCAGGACGCCGGTCACGACATCCAGGTGCCCTTCACCCCGGGCCGCGTCGACGCGACGGACGAGCACACCGACGCGGAGTCCTTCGCCGCGCTGGAGCCCACCTCGGACGGCTTCCGCAACTACCTCGGCAAGGGCAACCGGCTTCCGGCCGAGTACCTGCTGCTCGACCGCGCCAACCTGCTGACCCTGAGCGCGCCGGAACTCACCGTCCTCGTCGGCGGTCTGCGCGCCCTGGGCGCCAACCACGGCCAGTCCTCGCACGGTGTCCTCACCGCGACCCCCGGACAGCTCACCAACGACTTCTTCGTCAACCTGCTCGACCTGGGCACGACGTGGAAGGCGACCTCCGAGGACGCGACCACCTTCGAGGGCCGCGACGACGCCACCGGCGAGATCAAGTGGACCGGCACGCGTGCCGACCTCGTCTTCGGCTCGAACTCCGAGCTGCGCGCGCTCGCCGAGGTCTACGCGAGCGACGACGCCGGGGCGAAGTTCGTGAAGGACTTCGTCGCGGCCTGGGACAAGGTCATGAACCTGGACCGGTTCGACCTCGTCTGAGGTCGGGCGGTGCCTGACAGCGCCTGACACGGCCTGACGTACGGGCCGGCCCCCGCCGGGGCCGGCCCGTACGTGTGCCACGGTCCGCGTCTCCCGCGGCTTCCACGGCCGCGCGCCCGTCACGTCGCCGGGAGTGATGGCGTTCTAGGCTGAACGCCATGAGCGCACACTTTGACGTGGTGGTCCTGGGCGCCGGCCCGGGAGGATATGTCGCGGCGATCCGGGCCGCCCAGCTCGGACTCAGCACGGCGATCATCGAGGAGAAGTACTGGGGCGGTGTGTGCCTCAACGTGGGGTGCATCCCGTCGAAGGCGCTGCTGCGCAACGCGGAGCTCGCCCACATCTTCACCCAGGAGGCCAAGACCTTCGGTATCCAGGTGAACGGCGAGGTGAGCTTCGACTACGGCGCCGCCTTCACCCGCAGTCGCAAGGTGGCGGACGGACGCGTCAAGGGCGTCCACTACCTGATGAAGAAGAACAAGATCACCCAGTACACCGGCCGCGGCACCTTCCGCGACGACCACACGCTCGACATCGCCCTGGCCGACGGCGGCTCGGAGACCGTCACGTTCGGAAACTGCATCATCGCCGCCGGCGCCACCACCAAGCTGCTCCCCGGGACCTCGCTGAGCGAGCGTGTGGTGACGTACGAGGAGCAGATCCTGTCGGACACCCTCCCGGACAGCATCGTCATCGCGGGCGCCGGCGCCATCGGCGTGGAATTCGCCTACGTGCTCCACAACTACGGCGTCCAGGTCACCCTCGTCGAATTCCTCGACCGGATCGTCCCGTTGGAGGACGAGGAGGTCTCCGCCGAACTGGCCCGCCGCTACAAGCGGCTCGGCATCAACGTGCTGACGTCCACCCGCGTCGAGGCGATCGACGACTCGGGGGGCTCGGTCAAGGTCATGGTGACGACGGGCGGGCAACGGCAGACCCTGGAGGCCGGCAAGGTGCTCCAGGCGATCGGGTTCCAGCCGCGCGTACAGGGCTACGGCCTGGAGAACACCGGTGTGAAGCTCACCGACCGCGGTGCGATCGACATCGACGGCCGCTGCCGTACGAGCGTGCCGCACATCTACGCCATCGGGGACGTGACGGCGAAGCTCATGCTCGCCCACGCGGCCGAGTCGATGGGCATCGTGGCGGCCGAGACGATCGGCGACGCGGAGACGATGGAACTCGACTACGTCATGATCCCGCGGGCGACCTACTGCCAGCCCCAGATCGCCAGTTTCGGCTGGACCGAGGCACAGGCCCGCGAGCGGGGCTTCGACGTCAAGGTGGCGAAGTTCCCGTTCACGGCGAACGGCAAGGCCCACGGCCTCGGCGAGACGGCGGGATTCGTCAAGCTCCTCAGCGACGCGCGCCACGGCGAACTCCTCGGCGCCCACCTGATCGGCCCCGAAGTCACCGAACTGCTCCCGGAGTTGACGCTCGCGCAACAGTGGGACCTGACGGTCCACGAGGTCGCCCGCAACGTGCACGGCCACCCGACGCTCGGCGAGGCGGTCAAGGAGGCCGTTCACGGACTGGCCGGTCACATGATCAACATGTGACGCGCGACAATCACCCGCATGCACGATGGATCGAACGACACCGAGAGCCGGCTGGTCGGGATCGAACGGCTCCTGGAGTCCGGCGAACGTGAAGTGGCCCCCGCCTGGCGGAGGGTGACGCACGGCGAGCCACGCTTGGCGGTGACCGCCGCGATCCTGGCGGCGGTCATCCTCCAGCTCAAACTTCCGGAGCGGCTGACCCTTCTGCCCTTCGGCGTGCTGCCGGCCCTCGAAGTGGTCCTGCTGATGGGCCTCGTCGCCGCCAACCCCCGCCGGGTCGAGCCCCGGAACAAGCGGCTGCGGTCGCTGGGGCTGGCCCTCATCGGGCTCATCAGCCTGGCCAACGGCTGGGCCGCGGCCGAACTGGTGCGGGGCCTCGTGCACGGCGACGAAGGGGCGAACGCCGCGAAGCTGCTGCTGACCGGCGGCAACATCTGGCTCACGAACGTCATCGTGTTCGCCCTGTGGTACTGGGAGTTGGACCGCGGCGGACCGGCGAACCGGATGATGGGCCATCGGCAGTACGCGGACTTCCTCTTCGTCCAGATGCAGAGCCCCGAATCCGCGCCGCCGGACTGGGAGCCGGCGTTCCTGGACTACCTGTATCTCTCCTTCACCAACTCCGCCGCCTTCAGCCCGACCGACGTGATGCCGCTGTCCCGTTGGGCCAAGATGCTGATGATGCTCCAGTCCACCGTCTCCCTGGTGACCGTGGTGCTGGTGGTGGCCCGCGCCGTCAACATCCTGAAGTGATCGCGAACCGCTCCCGCCGGAAGGCCGCCGCTCGACCCACCGCCCACGACGCCCACGCGACCCACCGGGCCGTCCACCCAGCGGACGCACGGGCAACAAGGTGCGCACTGCATCTACTGTGCGGGACGCGACGACCGATCGAGGGGAGACCGGACATGACCGAGGTGCGGACCGAATCGGACACGGGCGGCCCGGGGACGGTGGTCGCCCTCCGCGACGTGAGCGTTCACCGTCACACGAACCGTCAGGTGATCCTCTCCGAGATCGACTGGACCGTGCGGGCCGGTGAGCACTGGGCCCTGCTCGGCGCCAACGGCGCGGGCAAGACGACCCTGCTGCGCCTGCTCGGTGCGCTGATGCATCCGACGACCGGGAGCGTCGAGGTGCTCGGCTGCCGGCTCGGCCGGGTCGACGTGCGCGAACTGCGCGCCCGCATCGGCCATGTCAGCACGGCACAGCGCGTACCGCAGGACCTCGACGCCCACGGCGTCGTCCTGACGGGCCACACCGGGACCGTGCAGCCGCTGTGGCGGAAGTACGACGCCGAGGTGCGCCGGCGTGGTCACGAACTGCTCGCCGAACTGGACATCAAGGAGCTGGCCGACCGGCCGTACGGGGTCTGCTCGGGCGGGCAGCGGGCCCGCGTCCTGATCGCCAGGGCGCTGATGGCCGAGCCGGCCCTGCTGCTGCTCGACGAGCCGTTCAACGCCCTGGACCTGCCGTCCCGCGAGGACCTTGTCGAGGCCATGCAGCGACTGGCCGAGAGCCGCCCGGAACTGGCCACCGTGACGGTCACCCACCACCTGGAGGAGCTGTCCCCCGCCGTCGGCCAGGCGCTGCTCCTGCGCGAGGGGCGCGTCCTGGCGCAGGGGTCCGTCGAGGACACCCTGACCGATTCCCGGATGACCGACTGCTTCGGCCGGCGGATCACCGTGGTCCGGCACGGCGGGCGATGGGCGGCCTATTCCGGCTCCCACCAGGGTAGTTGACAGCGGTACGAAGCAACTCGCGGCGCGGGAAAGGAAAGCGACGGGCGCCATGGCCGCCCAGTGAGTGCGGACAACGCGTCTGGGCCGCCGCCGGTGAAGTCCCCCCGATGCGAGTCCAACCGCACGGCGGGGCGCATCAGTTGGTGGAGTGTGCCCTGTACGCGCCCCCGTCCGTACGGCGAAAATGCGCCTGTCGACGGTCTTTTCGCCAAGACACCGAGTACCCCGCCGCCAAGTCACCAGGAAAGCAGGTCGGCTGTCGTGCTGTTGCGTCTGCCCACGTCCGTGTCCGAAGCACAGGAGTACCTGACCCAAGGAGCGGTGCCCATCGGCGGCGCCACACTGGTGTGGGCCACCTGGCAACGGGACGGGTTCCCCGACCACGCCATGTCGCTGCGCGACCTCCCGGAAGCCAACACCATCGAGCCGGAGGCCCTGGGCGCGGCCGTGGTGCTGAACCGCATCGACGACCGCGTACCGGAGGTGCTGCGCCGGGCGGCCTCCACCGTGGGGACCGGCGCGGTACGCCGGACGGCCACGGTGGGCGGCAACATCGTGGGCAGCACGCTGCGTTGTCTGCTGCCCGCGGCCCTCGTCCTGGACGCCCGGGCGGTGATCCTGGAGCCGGAGGGTGTCACCGAGACCGATCTGGCCGAGGTGCTCGCCAAGCGTCATCTGCTCCTGAGCCTGATCTGGCGCACACCGATCACCAGCAACTACGCCAAGGCCGCCGCCGAGCCGGGCGGACCGTCGCCGCTCGTCGTCGCCGCCGCCCTGCACTCCGGCGACGGCGACCGTGACAGCAACGGCGACGGGACCCTCCTTCGCGTCGCGGTCCGCTCCGAGGACGAGGTGTTCAGCGAGAACGCCGTGTGTCACGGCGACACCGACGCGACGTTGCGCGAGCTGCGGGACGGCTCCCTCGGCCGGCTCCCGGCCCCGGCATGGGAACTCGTCGGCCGCCAGGTGACCGGCCTGCTGGCGCGCCCCGCCGACCACTAGAGCCGTCCGACAACTCCCGCCTGCCGGGCGGCGCCACGCACGCCCTGGGGCGGGTCCACAAAGTCTCGACTGCCCTCCGGCGGACGACGCGACGTTGCGAACACGCTCCAGGACCTGCTCCCCCGGCCCCCGACACAGGACGACCGGAAATTCAACAGGTGGCGAACGGTCGCACCGATCCGGGGACGGGGGCGTCGGCGCGCTCGTCCCCGGCGGTCCGCCGGCCCGTGCTCCCCGGGCCCCTGACCGGCGTCTCCGCACGATCCGGCTCAGGGGGCCGCGTACAGACGCGGCCCCCAAGCACCGGCCGCCGGACCGCACCCCTAATTCATCAACGTGGAAATCGCAGGGCCGACTCCCGACTCTGGGTCCAGGCACCGGGAACCTCCCGGACCGCTCGGACGAAGGACGGAGCCCATGCCCTCCACCCGCACCCCTGCCGCCGGTCAAGAACCGGCCGTACGACACAACCTGGTTCTGGTGGTCACCTGCGTCGCCCTCGGCACGGTGGTCGCCGCCATGGCATCGCTCAATGTGGCGCTTCCCGATCTCGCCCGTGAGACCCATGCCACGCAGACGCAGTTGTCCTGGATCATCGATGCCTACAGCCTGGTCTTCGCGTCGCTGCTGCTGCCGGCCGGCGCCCTGGGTGACCGCTTCGGCCGCAGGCGGGCCCTGATCACGGGGCTGACGATCTTCGGCGCCGGGTCCGCCGCCGCCGCGCTGACGACCGAGCCCTCGGCGCTCATCGCGCTGCGGGGCGTCCTCGGTGTCGGTGCGGCGCTGGTCATGCCGGCCACGCTGTCGACCATCACCACGACGTTCCCGCGCGCCCAGCGGGCACGGGCGGTGAGCGTCTGGGCGGCGGTCGCCGGAGCCAGCGCACTGGTGGGACTGTTCGCCTCCGGGGCCCTGCTGGAGGGCTGGTCGTGGCGCTCGGTGTTCCTGCTGAACGTCACTCTGGCCCTGGTGGCCCTGGTCGGAACGCTGCTGTTCGTGCCCGAGTCCGCGGAACCGAAGCAGCCCAGGCTCGACGTCGGGGGCGCCCTGCTCGCCGTGGCCGGTCTGGTGGCGCTCGTCTACTCGGTCATCGAGGCACCGACCCGCGGGTGGGCCGACCCGGTCACGCTCGCCGGGATCGGGCTGGGTCTGGCCGTGCTGGCCGGGTTCGTCCTCTTCGAGCTGCGCCGCGAGAACCCGCTGCTCGACCCCCGGCTGTTCCGCAACCGCCACTTCGCCGCGGGCTCGCTGTCGATCATGCTTCAGTTCTTCGTGTTCTTCGGCTTCATCTTCGTGATGATGCAGTACCTGCAACTGGTGCGCGGCGACAGCGCCTTGATGGCCGCGACCGCCATGCTGCCGATGGCCGTGACCATGGTTCCGGTCTCCCGGGCCGCTCCGGTGCTGGTCGGCCGGTTCGGATTCCGGGGACCCTGGGTCGCCGGTCTCGTCGGTGTCGCGGCCGGCATGGGGATCCTCTCCCTCCTCGACGCGTCGAGCCCGTACTGGCTGATCGCGACCGGGCTCGTGCCGCTGGGCGCGGGGATGGGCCTGGCCATGACACCGGCCACGACCTCCATCACGGACGCTCTGCCTCGCTCGCTCCAGAACGTCGGTTCGGCCATGAACGACCTGGCACGGGAGCTCGGCGGCGCGCTGGGGATCGCCGTCCTCGGCAGCCTGCTCAGCGCCGCCTACCGCGACCACCTGAGCCTGCCCGGTCTGCCGCAGCAGGTGGCGGACGCGGCCCGCTCCTCGCTGGCCGCGGCCCACGCCATCGGCGGCCCGGTCTCCGGCCGGGCGACGACCGCCTTCGTCGACGGCATGCACCTGGCGCTGCTCGGCGCCTCGGCGGCCGCCGCCCTGGCCGCCCTCGCCGTCGCGGCCCTGCTGCGGTCCGCCCCTCGGCCGGAGGCGGCCGCCGAGGCCCACGAGGTCCCGGACACCCCCGGCGCACAGGAGCAGCCCTCGTACCTCTGAGCCGCCCCGCCGTACCGAGGACCGATGCCCCGCAGGACCGAAGCCCGGTGCCCCGCCCAGTGCGGGGCCCCCGGGGTTGGTGGCGCGGGGGCCCGCCCGGGATTATGGGTAAGGCTCGTCCGCCGCGGGCGCCGCAACCGCCTCCGGGGCCCCCCCCCCCCGGTCCCCCCCCCCCCCCCCCCCCCC
>NZ_JBHYXD010000072.1:0-4631 GCF_042751995.1 Streptomyces sp. NPDC059371
GGGGGCGGGGGGGGGGCGCGCGCCCGCCGCCGCGTCGGGTGGCTGCGCGGCGGGCGCGCCGGCCCGCGGCGGCCCCCCCCCTTCCGTGTACCCGGGCGAGCGCCCGGCCCGCGCGAGAGGCAGAATGCGTCGCGTGAACGCCGAAACCCAGAGGGTGACGCGGACCGGGCCGGACGCGGGTGTGCTGCGGCGGCTGGCCGTTCCGGGCGGGCTGCTCGCGGCCGTAGCGGGTGCCTTCGCGTACGTCGGGGCCGTCGACCCCAACGAGCCCGGCCACTACCCCGTCTGCCCGCTGCTGCGCCTCACGGGCGTGTACTGCCCCGGCTGCGGCGGCCTGCGCAGCGCGCACGCCTTCGCGCACGGGGACCTCGCCACGGCGCTCACGGACAACGCGCTCGCCGTCGGCGGGTACCTGGCCTTCGCGGTCCTGTGGGCCGTCTGGGTGATCCGCGTCGTGCGCGGACGGCCCACCCGGCTCGACCTCGGACCCGTCCACCTGTGGAGCCTGGGCGCGTTGACGCTGGTCTTCACCGTTGTCCGGAATCTTCCCTCCGGCGGCTGGCTGCACCCTTGATCAAATGACAAATGTCCAGGTAGTGGGACCGGCGTCAACCGGATGCGAGGGCTACGCCTTCCTCCGGATACCATCGCAGTGACCCGACTTTTCCGTCAGGGACGGTGAACCCGGGTCGCCGATACACAGTTCAACCGTCCACCGCAGGGAAGGGGGCCGCTCGCGTGAGTGTGCTCGACGAGATCATCGACGGAGTCCGTGCCGACCTCGCGGAGCGGCAGGCGCGCGTCAGCCTCGACGAGCTCAAGGAGCGCGCGGCGAAGGCTCGGGCGGCCAAGGACGGCGTGGCCGCCCTGCGCGGCGACAGCGTCAAGGTCATCTGCGAGGTCAAGCGGTCCAGCCCCTCCAAGGGCGCGCTCGCCGCGATCGCGGACCCGGCGGCCCTGGCCGCCGACTACGAGGCGGGCGGCGCGGCCGTCATCTCCGTGCTCACCGAACAGCGCCGCTTCGGCGGTTCGCTCGCCGACCTGGAGGCCGTCCGCGCCCGCGTGGACATCCCGGTGCTGCGCAAGGACTTCATCGTCACGTCGTACCAGCTCTGGGAGGCCCGCGCGTACGGCGCCGATCTGGCGCTGCTCATCGTCGCGGCCCTCGAACAGCCCGCCCTGGAGTCCCTCATCGAGCGCGCCGAGTCCATCGGGCTCACGCCGCTGGTCGAGGTGCACGACGAGGACGAGGTCGAGCGCGCGGTGGACGCCGGCGCGAAGATCATCGGCGTCAACGCGCGCAACCTGAAGACGCTGAAGGTCGACCGTACGACCTTCGAGCGGGTCGCCCCCGAGATCCCCGACAGCATCGTCAAGATCGCCGAGTCCGGTGTCCGCGGCCCCCACGACCTCATCGCGTACGCCAACGCGGGCGCCGACGCTGTCCTGGTCGGCGAGTCCCTCGTCACCGGCCGCGACCCGAAGACCGCCGTCTCCGACCTGGTGGCGGCGGGCGCCCACCCGGCCCTGCGGCACGGACGGGACTGACCCGCAGATGTCCGCCCCGGCCCTCGCCCCCGCCGTACCCCGTCCGGGCCTTCGCCCCGACGGCGTACCGGTGCGCGCGGGGTCGGCCGCTCCGGCGCCGGCCGGCGCGCTCCCGCGGGCGAGGGCCGGATCGTCCGGGCCCGCGGCGCACAGCGAGGGCCCGCTGCCGCCCGTCGCGCGCCTTTCGCTCCCCGGGGACCCGTACGCCGGGGGCTTCGGCGTGCCCTCCGCCGCCGTGCTTCCCGTGCCTTCGGCGGCCCGTGACCCCTACGCCCGTCTCGCCCGCGGCTGCCGTCCGCGCGGCTGCCGGGCGCCCGCACGCCGGGTGCACGGGCGCCGGGTCCGTTACGTCATCGGCGACGAGCCGGGTCAGGTCAACGGCATGCGATGGCCCGGGCGCGTACGCGCGCTCACGCCCTCCCGGCCCGGTCACTCTCACAGGTGAACCGGGCCTGATCCCCCTCGGCCCCGCGCCGGACCGGTCACCGTGTGTGTGAACCGGGCCGCGTCCACGGCCGGGCGGACCGGGCCGCGTCCCACCCCGCACCGAGACCGCGCCGGAATCCGGCACACGCGGTCCCCGCGACGGCTCGTCCGTCGGGTGCGCGGGCGGACCGCGACTGGACGGGCGACGTCACCGGCGCAGCAGCCGGTGACGCCGGAGCGCGGGTGCGTCCGGTTCTCCGTGACCCTGTCCGATCCCGTGACCGGGGCTGTCGCCCCTGCGAGGTATCTGTATGCCCAGCGAGTTCTTCATTCCCGACCCCGACGGTCAAGTCCCGAGCGCCGAGGGCTACTTCGGCGCGTTCGGCGGCAAGTTCATTCCCGAGGCGCTGGTCGCCGCCGTGGACGAGGTCGCCGTCGAGTACGACAAGGCGAAGGCGGACCCCGAGTTCGCCCGCGAGCTCGACGACCTGCTCGTCCACTACACCGGACGCCCGAGCTCCCTCACCGAGGTGCCGCGCTTCGCCCGGCACGCCGGAGGCGCGCGGATCTTCCTCAAGCGCGAGGACCTGAACCACACCGGCTCGCACAAGATCAACAACGTGCTCGGCCAGGCCCTGCTCACGAAGCGGATGGGCAAGACCCGCGTGATCGCGGAGACCGGCGCCGGCCAGCACGGCGTCGCCACGGCCACCGCCTGCGCGCTCTTCGGCCTCGAATGCACCATCTACATGGGTGAGATCGACACCCAGCGCCAGGCGCTGAACGTGGCCCGGATGCGCATGCTCGGCGCCGAGGTCATCGCCGTGAAGTCCGGCTCCCGCACCCTCAAGGACGCCATCAATGAGGCGTTCCGCGACTGGGTCGCCAACGTCGACCACACGCACTACCTTTTCGGAACCGTCGCGGGACCGCACCCCTTCCCCGCCATGGTCCGCGACTTCCACCGCGTCATCGGCGTCGAGGCCCGTCGGCAGATCCTGGAGCGCGCTGGGCGGCTGCCCGACGCCGCGGTCGCCTGCGTCGGCGGCGGCTCCAACGCCATCGGCCTCTTCCACGCCTTCATCCCCGACAGCGGCGTCCGCCTGATCGGCTGCGAGCCCGCCGGGCACGGCGTGGAGACCGGCGAGCACGCGGCCACCCTGACCGCGGGCGAGCCCGGCATCCTGCACGGATCACGGTCGTACGTCCTCCAGGACGAGGAGGGCCAGATCACCGAGCCCTACTCGATCTCGGCCGGCCTCGACTACCCCGGCATCGGCCCCGAGCACTCCTACCTCAAGGACAGCGGCCGGGCCGAGTACCGCGCGGTCACCGACGACGCGGCGATGCAGGCCCTGCGGCTGCTCTCCCGCACCGAGGGCATCATCCCGGCCATCGAGAGCGCCCACGCGCTCGCCGGAGCCCTGGAGATCGGCAGGGAGCTGGGCGAGGACGGGCTGATCGTCGTCAACCTGTCCGGACGCGGCGACAAGGACATGGACACGGCCGCCCGCTACTTCGGCCTCTACGAGAACGGCGTAGACGCGGTCGTCGCCGCGGACGCCGACAGCGAGAACGCCGAGATCGAGGGGGACGCCAAGTGAGCGGCAACATCGAGCTGTTGAGCGACACCCTCGCCGGCGCGAAGGCGGAGGGGCGGTCCGCCCTCATCGCCTACCTGCCGGCCGGCTTCCCGACCGTCGACGGCGGGATCGCGGCGATCAAGGCCGTCTTCGAGGGCGGCGCCGACGTCGTCGAGGTCGGCCTGCCGCACAGCGACCCCGTCCTCGACGGCCCCGTCATCCAGACCGCCGACGACATCGCCCTGCGCGGCGGCGTCAGGATCGCGGACGTCATGCGGACCGTCCGCGAGGCCTTCGAGGCCACCGGCAAGCCCGTCCTCGTGATGACGTACTGGAACCCGATCGACCGCTACGGCGTCGAGCGCTTCACGGCCGAGCTCGCCGAGGCGGGCGGCGCGGGCTGCATCCTGCCCGACCTGCCCGTCCAGGAGTCGGCCCTGTGGAGGGAGCACGCCGGGAAGCACGGTCTCGCGACCGTCTTCGTCGTCGCGCCGAGCAGCAAGGACGCCCGCCTCGCCGAGATCACCGCGGCCGGCAGCGGCTTCGTGTACGCGGCCTCGCTGATGGGGGTCACCGGAACCCGGGAGTCGGTCGGGAACCAGGCCCAGGACCTGGTGGCCCGCACCAAGGCCACCACCGAGCTGCCCGTCTGCGTCGGCCTCGGCGTCTCCAACGCCGGGCAGGCCGCGGAGGTGGCCGGCTTCGCCGACGGCGTGATCGTCGGTTCGGCGTTCGTCAAGCGGATGCTGGACGCGCCGGACGAGGCGGCCGGCCTCGAAGCCGTACGGGAACTCGCGGCCGACCTCGCGAAGGGTGTGCGCACGACGGCGTGACGGGACGGAGCGGATCCGTGGCGACAGAGCGGATCCGTGGCGACAGAGCGGATCCGTACGGCGACGACCGGCCGGCAGATCCGTGCGTAACGGACAATCCGCTCACTCGAACGAGTGGACCTTGGACCGGGGGGGGGGGGGGGGGCCCCCCCCCGGGGGGGGGGCGGGGGGGGGGGTGAAAAAGAAGCAGCGTGAGGGCCGCGCCCCCCGCGGGGGGGGGGCGGGGGGGGGGGAGGAGTTC